>DASRQW010000389.1 GCA_035696245.1 Longimicrobiaceae bacterium
TGCGGCAAGACGACCAACCTGGAGTACATCTACGAGAAGGTGTCGCCCAACACCCGCGGCAAGCTCATCTCGCTGGCCACGGAGACGGAGCGCACCCTCTTCTTCGACTTCCTGCCGGTGGACCTGGGCTCCATCCGCGGCTTCAAGACGCGCTTCCACCTGTACACGGTGCCGGGGCAGGTGTACTACAACGCCTCGCGCAAGCTGATCCTGAAGGGCGTGGACGGGGTGGTGTTCGTGGCCGACAGCCAGGTGGAGCGGCTGGACGCGAACATCGAGTCGATGCACAACCTGTACGACAACCTGACCGAGTACGGGCTGGACCTGCGCGAGATCCCCTTCGTGATCCAGTACAACAAGCGCGACCTGCCCAACATCTCCTCTCTCGAGGAGCTGCAGCAGCAGCTGAACCCCACCAACGTGCCCACGTACGAGGCGGTGGGTGTGCGCGGGATCGGGGTGTTCGACACGCTGAAGGCGGTCAGCAAGCTGGTCATCAAGTCCCTCAGCTGACGGGCCCCGCATGCGCGGCATCAACCTCCCCAACCTGATCACCATCAGCCGGATCGGGCTCGCGCTGGTGGTGCCGCCGCTGCTCTTCCACCCCACGTTCGCGGCGCGCCTGGCGGCATTCATCGTCTTCTTGGTCGCCGCGGTCACGGACCTGTGGGACGGCTACCTGGCCCGGTCGCAGAACCTGATCACCGACCTGGGCAAGCTGCTCGACCCCATCGCCGACAAGCTGCTGCTGGTGACCACCTTCGTGCCGCTGTACGTGCTGTCGCACGGCGCCGAGCCGCAGACGCCCTTCCCGTGGCCCGGCGAGCCCGGCCACGGCGGGCTGCCCTGGGACGGCGGCCGCTTCCCGCTCTGGATCGTGGTGATCATCTTCGGGCGCGAGCTGTTCATCACCCTCTTCCGCGGCTATGCGGCCAAGCGGGGGGTCGTGCTCGCCGCGGGGCAGTCCGGGAAGTACAAGGCGGTGTGCCAGAACGTCTTCATCGGCGCCGCGATCCTGTGGTACGCGCTGCACTCGCGCGCCTTCGAGCAGGGTTGGGGCGGGCAGGTGTGGATGGGGTGGCGGTACTTCCACTTCGGCTTCACCGTGGTCGTCCTCTCCGTCGCGGTGGTGCTCACCGTGTACTCCATGGTCGTCTACCTCCGCGAGTACCGGACGCTGAACCTCGGCCGCTCCGGCGCGCGCTGACCAACCGCCGGGAGCCGCAGATGAACGAAGCGCCGGGACCCGCCGCCGAGGTGAGGACCGGCGCTTTCGCCGTCTCCGGCGGCCTGCGCCTCCACTGGCAGGCGTGGGATGCGGATGCGCCGCGGGCCGTCCTCCTCGTCTCCCACGGCCTGGGCGAGCACGGTGGACGCTACGCCCCTCTCGCGCTCGGCCTCGCCCGGCAGGGCATCTCCACCTACGCGGTCGACCACCGCGGCCACGGCCTGTCCGAAGGCCGCCAGGCGCACGTCCGCCGCTTCTCGGACTTCACGGACGACTTCGAGGCCTTCCGTCTCGCCGTCCAGCCCGAGCTTCCGTCCGGCGTGCCCGTCTTCCTCCTCGGCCACTCGCTCGGCGGGCTGATCGCGCTGCGGTATCTCCAGACGCACACGGACACGCCGTTGCGGGGCGCCGTCCTCTCGTCCCCCGCGCTGGCGCTGCACAACGCGGTGCCGTGGTGGAAGAAGGCCGGCGCGCCGCTGCTGAACGTGGTGGCCCCCGCGCTCAAGCTGCACAACGAGATCGACCCGTCGGTCCTGTCGCACGACGCGGAGTACGTGGCGTCGTACCGGCGCGACCCGCTGGTGCACTCGTGGATCACGCCGCGGCTCTACGCCGAGATCAACCGGGCGATGGCGCTCGCGCTCGCGGAGGGCGGCGCACTTCGGCTCCCGCTTCTCTTCGTGATTCCCGGAGCGGACCCGGTCGTGCGCCCCGCCGTCACCGGCGCCTTCGCGCGCGGGCTGGACGGCGACGTGACGGTGGAGGTCTTCCCGGAGATGTACCACGAGGCGTTCAACGAGGTAGGCGGGGAGCGCGTCATGGCGGACGTGGCGGCGTGGATCCTTGCGCGCGCCGGCTGAATCGCTGCCATTCTGGCCGCTTCGGGTGGCACCTGCCTTGCTAATCCGCCGCGCGGCGCGTACGCTCCGGCGAGCGCGGAAAGACCAACGAAACGGCTCGCCCCGCCCCGTGGCGCGGGCGCCTGAATCCTTTGCAAGAGACGGACGGAAGATGAGCGAGCACCGCAAGGGCAAGCACGAGGACCACGAGGCCGGCGCGCAGTCCGGCGCGAACGGACAGACCACGGCCGACGGGCAGGCGAACGGCCAGGCCGGCGCGGACGGACAGGCGTCTGCCGACGCGCAGCAGCCGGCGGCCGAGACGCAGTCCGCCGCGGGGCCGCAGGACGAGCTGGGCGCCATGCGCGACCGGCACCTGCGCCTGGCGGCGGAGTTCGACAACTACCGCAAGCGCGTGGAGCGCGAGCGCGGCGAGAGCTGGGTGCGCGCGCAGGCGCAGCTCGCCGAGAAGCTGCTGGAGCCGCTGGACGACCTGCAGCGCATCGCCGACTTCGACCCGGCGACCACGTCGGCCACCGCGCTGCACGAGGGGGCGGAGATGGTGGAGAAGAAGTTCCTGCGGGCGCTGGAAGCCGCGGGGCTGGAGCCGATCGACGCGGCGGGCAAGCCGTTCGACCCGACCGTGCACGAGGCCATCACCACGGGTCCCACGAGCGTACGCGAAGAGGACGACACGGTGGGCGACGTGTTCCAGAAGGGCTACCGCTTCAAGGGCGTGCTGCTGCGCCCCGCGCGCGTGCGCGTGCGCAAGCACGAGGGCTGACGGCGCAGCGCAGCGCACGGACCGCGAAGCACCTCCACCAGCCCTGAAGGCACATGGCCAACCAGACCAAAGACTTCTACCGCATCCTCGGTGTGGCCGAGAGCGCCACGGCCGACGAGATCAAGAAGTCGTACCGCAAGCTCGCCAAGCAGTACCATCCGGACGCGCACCCCAACGACAACGCCGCGGCCGAGAAGTTCAAGGAGATCTCCGAGGCGTACTCCATCCTCTCCGACGACACCAAGCGCAAGCAGTACGACCAGATGCGCAAGTACGGCGGGCTGACGGGGATGGGCGGCTTCGGCGGGCGGGCGCCCGGCGCGGGCGGACCGCAGGCCGGAGGCGCACCGGGCGGCTTCTCGTTCGACGACCTGGAGGTGGGCGGGCTCGGCGACATCTTCGGCTCGCTCTTCGACTTCGGCGGCAGGCGGGGGCGCCGCTCGGGCCCGCAGCGCGGCGAGAACATCGAGAGCACCGTGGAGGTCCCGTTCGCCACGGCGGTGCGCGGCGGCCGGGTGACGGTGAACGTGACCGTCACCGAGCCGTGCCCCACCTGCGGCGGCAGCGGCGCCAAGCCCGGGACGCAGGTCATCACGTGCCCGGAGTGCAAGGGCTCGGGCCAGATCGCGTTCGGTCAGGGCGGGTTCGCGGTCAAGCGCCCGTGCCCCAACTGCATGGGCAAGGGCAAGGTGGCCCCGGACCCGTGCGCCACCTGCAATGGCCAGGGCCAGGTGCGCCGCCAGCGCCCCGTGCAGGTGAACATCCCCGCCGGCGTGGACAACGGCTCCACCATCCGCCTGAGCGGCCAGGGCGAGCCGGGCGAGGGCGGCGCGCCCCCCGGCGACCTGCTGCTCACCATCCGCGTTGCGCCGGACCGCTTCTTCTCGCGCGACGGGCTGGACATCAACGCCACCGTGCCCATCAACATCGCCCAGGCGGTGCTGGGGTCGAAGATGAGCGTGCGCACCGTGGAGGGGAAGAAGGTGGTGCTCAAGATCCCGCCGGGGACGCAGCCGGGCACGCGCTTCCGCATCCCCGGCCAGGGCGTGGAGAAGGGCGGCCGCCGCGGCGACCAGTACGTGCGCGTGCAGGTCACCATCCCCGAGAAGCTGGACGAGAACCAGCGGGCGCTCTTCGAGCAGCTCGCCGAAGCCGCCGACCTGAAGCACTGAGCCCGGCGGGCGACCGCCGGCACCGGGAGACGAGATGAGCCGCACCTTCACCGACGAGAACCTGCTCACCTGGGAAGCCTTCGCGTCCGCCGGCGACTTCGGCCTGGCCACGCACCCCAAGGTGGTCTTCAACTGCCTCTCCGACCCGCTGGTGCACCCGCGCTTCGTGGTGCGCCGCGGCAACGAGGCCGATGCCGAGGGCGACGTTCACCAGATGTCCGACGACCAGCTCCGCGCCCTCCTCCGCGAGTCGCGCGACCTGGACGAGCGCCCGACGCTGGAGAAGCACGCGGACCAGTGACCGCGCAGGAACGACGAAGGGCCGCGGAACTCTCCGCGGCCCTTCTTCGTTTCTAACCTCATGTAGGGGTGCGATTTATCGCATCCGCCGCATCCGCACGCCCATACGTCCAGGCATCGGGCCGATCCGCATCCACCGAATCCGCCGACCGTCGATCCCCACGGCGAGGTGATCCGTCTACTCCTCCGCGAACTCCGCCTCCAGCCCCAGCTTCTCCGCCGTCTCCTCGACCGCATCCTGCAAGCCTTTCGGCACCTCGTCGCCCACGTTGTCGAGGTACGCTTCCATGAACCGCCGCTCGTCGCGCAGGAACGCGTAGTCGCTCGGGACCATGTGGCGGATGGCGAGCAGCGGCACGGGACTGCGCAGAGGGCGAAAGTCCGGGTTCCACAGCCCAGCCTTCTCCGGCGGCAGGGGATGGAACTCGCCCACCATCAGCCCGCGCTCCACGAACTCCGGCTTGAGCGCCGCCTGCGTTCCGTCGGTCATTTCGCGGATCTCGTCCGGCGTGGCGAGATCGGGCACGAGGACGAGGATGACGTTGTGCGTGGCCTCGCGCTCGTCGTTCGCATCGAACGTGGCGAACCAGTCGCGGTAGGCGAGGACGGTCTCCCGCATCACCTCCGCACCCGGACGGCCGTGGACGACGGTCATCAGGAAGCGGTTCTCGTCCAGCGACCGCCGCACGAACGGGCACACCGGCCCGTCGCGGCCGAGGTCGGGATGCGGCTCCGTGAGATAGCCCTCCGCCCACGTCACCACCGCGTGCAGCGTCTCCAGGTTCTCGCGCGCCACCTCCGGCACGCTCCCGGCTTGGAGGTCCGAAAGCTCGATCAGGTACAGCGCCGGATTCGTGGGATGCGTGCGCATGGACGACGAGACGGGGGGTGACGACGCGTCAACATCCGCCGCCTCGGGCAACTCCCGCGCCGGAAGCCCACTTCGATATGGTGGGATGATGCGGGTGGATGCGCAAAAGGCAGAGGCCTCGTCCGCGTTCGACGAGGCCTCTGCCGATCAGATGCTGTTCCGAGCGCTTACGCGGCGATGCGCCCGCCGCCGAGCACCACGTCTCCGCTGAAGATGACCGCGGACTGACCCGGCGTAACCGCGCGCTGCGCCTGCTCCAGCCCCAGCGAGACGATCCCGCCGTCCACCGACGCGACCGTAGCGGGCACGGCCTTCGCGCGGTGGCGGATCTGCACGTGCACGGCGTCGCCCGCGCGGGGCGCGTCCGCCAGCCAGTTCATCTCCCCGATGCGCACGTCGCGGCGGTTCAGCTCGTCGAGCGTGCCGACCACCACCTCGCGCGTCTCCGGCCGCGTCCCGATCACGAAGAGGGGCAGGCTGCGCCCGCCACCCAGGCCCTTCCGCTGGCCCACGGTGAAGCGCGCGTACCCGTCGTGCTCGCCGATCTCCGTGCCGTCCGCCATGACGAGCTTGCCGGCGGAGAGGGCAGGGTGGTCTGCGCTCAAGCGCTGCTCCAGTACGTCCACGTAGTTGCCGGTCGGCACGAAGCAGATCTCCATGCTCTCCGGCTTCTCCGCCGTGGCCAGGCCGAGCTGCCGGGCGCGCTCGCGCACCTCCGGCTTGGTCAGCTCGCCCACGGGGAAGAGGAGCTGCGGCAGCATCTCCGGCGGCAGCGCCCACAGGAAGTACGACTGGTCCTTGTTCGCGTCCAGCCCGCGCCGCAGCACCGCGCGCCCGCGCTCGTCCATGCCCATACGCGCGTAGTGGCCGGTGGCGATGGCGTCGCAGCCCAGCATGGCGCCGCGCTTCAGCAGGTCGCGGAACTTGGTGTTGCCGTTGCAGCGCACGCACGGGTTGGGCGTGCGGCCGGCGGCGTACTCGCTCACGAAGTCGTCGATCACGTCGCGCGTGAACTCGCGCTCCACGTCGAAAACGTAGTGGGGGATGCCCAGCGTGTCGGCCACGCGCCGCGCGTCCATGATGCCGTCCAGCCCGCAGCACGTCTTGCCCGCCGATTCCGTCTCGGAGTAGCAGAACGTCTTCATGGTCACGCCGATCACGCGGTGGCCCTGCTCCACGAGCAGCGCCGCCGCCACCGACGAGTCCACGCCGCCCGACATCGCCACCAGCACCGTCCGCCTCTGCTGCATCAGCTTCCCCGCTCAAGGCCAGAATTCACGCCACGCCTACCCGCACCCGCATCACCACATCCGGAAACACCTCCAACGCCCGGTCGATCTCCTCCGCCGTCGTCGTGCGGCCGAGGGAGAAGCGAACCGCCGGGCCGCTGTCCTCCCGCAGCCCCATCGCCGTCAGCACGTGCGAGCGGCCCAACGCGCCGCTGGAGCAGGCCGAGCCCGCGGACACGCCGATGCCTTCCAGATCCAGCGCCGCCAGCAGCAGCTCGCCATCCGCGCCGGGCACGGAGACGCTGAGCAGCGTCGGCAGCCGATCCGCGCCCGCGGCGTTCACCACCAGTCCGGAGATGCGCTCGCACAGGCCCGCCTGGAGACGGTCGCGGAGCCCGCGGAGGCGCGCCATCTCCCGCTCGCGCTCCGCCTCCGCAAGCTCCGCCGCGACCGCGAGCCCCATCGCGGATGCGACGTCCTCGGTCCCCGCGCGAAGGCCGCGCTCGTGGCCGCCGCCGTGGACCAGCGGCGCAAGCTCCGTCCCGCGGCGCACGTACAGCGCACCCGCGCCGCGCGGGCCGCCCAGCTTGTGCGCGGTGAACGAGAGCAGGTCCGCCGGCACCTCGTCCACCCGCACGCGCAGCTTGCCCAGCGCCTGCACCGCGTCGGAGTGAAAGACGACACCCGCGGCCCGGCAGCGCGCGGCGATCTCCGCCACCGGCTGCACCGCGCCGACCTCGTTGTTCGCCCACATCACGGAGACGATCGCGGGCCGCGCCGCCAGCGCCTCGTCCAGCGCGTTGAGGCACACGGTCGCGTTCGCATCCACCGGAACGACGTGCAGCGCGTGGCCTTCCGCCTCCGCCGCGTGCGCGGTCGCGAGCACCGCCTTGTGCTCCACGGCGGAGCAGGCCACGGGCGCGCCCGGCGTCGCCTTCGCGCGACCGAGGACGGCGAGGTTGTCCGCCTCCGTCCCGCCGCGCGTGAACACGATCTCAGCCGGCGCTGCGCCGATCACCGCGGCGAACCTCGCCCGCGCCTCGTCGAGCGCCGCGCGGCTCGCGCGCCCCCACGCGTGCGCGCTCGACGGGTTGCCGAAGCGCTCCACCAGCAGCGGCAGCATGGCGTCGCGCACCTCGGGTCGCAGCGGCGTGGAGGCCGCGTGGTCCAGGTAGATGGCGTGAGGATGCAAGCGCGCGGCGCTCCAAGGTTGGGGGCGGGGATTACTAAACCCCAGGTGGCGCGGTGTTCGCGGTGTCGTGCAGCGTCGGTTGTAGAGCCGGCGAGCCGCGCTTACATTCGGCGCAGAGGCACGATCCCCCGCAAAACCGCCCGCGCATGCGCCCCACGCTCCCCGAAGGACAGCCGCCCGTCTTCCGCACGCCGGTGCACGGCACGGTCTTCGGCGACCGCCCCGCGCGCCTGGCGGAGGTCGCGCTGGGCGATCCGCTGATCCTCATCCCCGATCCACCCATGGAGGACGAGCCGGCCGTGTGGGTGCACCTGTCCGGCGGTGACATCGTGGGCCACGTGCCGCCCGAGGTGAGCACCTGGCTCTCCACGTGGCTCTACCTCCGGGGCCGCGCCTCCGCCACCGCCGTCGAGGTGGGCGGCGCGGACGTCCCCAGCTGGAAGCGCCTGGTGATCGAGATCACGTGCACCGAGCCCGCGGGCGAGTAGCGGCTGATAATCGACGCTGAAGCGGATGCTCCGCCGCGTTGCGCACCAGGATCCACGAGAACCCCGTCCGCATCGTTCGCAGACGGGGTTCGCATTGAAACTCGATGATACCGGGATGAACCCCGGCGGCAGTGATCACGGCGGGTTCACTGGCAGACGTCCCCGCCCGCGAGGACGTTGCGCGCTCGTCAGATGCTCCGCACCGTCAGCGTCACCACGTCGTCCACCTCCAGCGTCTCGGCGACGTAGAAGGGCTCGCCGTACTCGCGGCGGATGAGGGAGCCGTAGCGGGCGGCGTGCATCCGCACCTGGTCGTACAGCGGGCGGTCGCCGCCGGGGAAGACCTCGCCGCCCCACGTCTTGCCGTCGAACTGCGAGGCGTAGCAGCGGATCGCCTCCATCTTCGTCTCGATCTGGCCGGTGATGTCCACCACGAAGCTGGGCTTCACCGGGTCTTCGCGGTACGCCATCGTGTACAGCAGTTTCTCCGGCCGGTGAGGCTCGCCGGGCGCGTCGTAGCGCTTGAGGCCCGCCAGGAAGCATGCGTCGTACGCCAGCTGCGAGGCGATGCGGTGGTCCGGGTGGCGCCCGTTCTGGAAGGGCAGGATGACCACCCGCGGCCGGAACGCGCGGATGAACGAGATCACCCGCCGCCGCGTGTCCGTCGAGTTCTCCAGCCCTGCATCGGGCAGCCCCGCATTCCGCCGCGCCGTCGCGCCCAGCACCTTCGCCGCCGCGTCCGCCTCGTGGCCGCGAAGATCCGCGCTGCCATCCGTGCCCGTCTCTCCCGCCGTGAGGTCCAGGATGCCCACGCGGTGCCCGGCCGCGGCCATCCGCGCGATGGTGCCGCCGCACGTGAGCTCCACGTCGTCGCGGTGCGCGGCGATGGCGAGCAGGTCCACGGGAGGAGCGAGCGTATCAGCGGCCACGAATGGATCTGGTGTGAGATGTTGGATGGGATGCGGGCGATTCGTTTGATCGCGTCCGTAAAACCAGTTCCGAAGCGATCCAGCCCGTCGGAACCAGCGCTCGAACACGGCCTTGGTGCCATTGAAGCCCGGTATCTTCGAGCATCGACAGCATCGACAGCATCGACAGCATCGACAGCATCGGAACGCGAGCCGCTTCGGCCCACATGGCCGACCGCGGGCGCAAATGCTAAGCCCCCGGCCCCCCGCACGCAACACGCGGGGAGCCGGGGGCTCGTCGTCGTCCGCAGACGCCGTTCTACTCGTACCGGAGCGCGTCCACCGGGTCCAGCCGCGCCGCCTTGTTCGCCGGGTACATCCCGAACAGGATCCCGCAGGCCGCCGAGACGCCGATGGCGATCACCGCCCAGAAGAGCGGCACGTGCGCGGGGATGGGCGTGAGCGTCTTGAGCAGCAGCGCTCCGCCGCCGCCCAACGCCAGGCCGATCACCCCGCCGATCACCGTGACCGTCATCGCCTCCACCAGGAACTGCCAGAGGATCTCGCGGCGCGTGGCGCCCAGCGCCTTGCGCACCCCGATCTCGCGGGTGCGCTCGGTCACCGAGATCATCATGATCCCCACCACGCCCACGCCGCCCACCATCAGGCCGATGGACGCGAGCACCAGCATCACCGTCTCCACCACGCCGGTGAACGACGCCACCTGCTTGACCAGCGCCTCCTGCTTGACCAGCGCGAAGTTGCTCTCCTCGGCCGGCCGCTGCATGCGCGCCGTGCGCAGCGCCATCGTCACGTCGTCGATCGCCTGGTCCTGCGTGAAGCCGGGCGCCGGAACGATCAGCATCTGCATCCAGTCGTCGCGCACCTTCAGGTACTTGATGGCCGTGCTGGTGGGCACCACCACCACGAGTTGCGACCCGCCGGCGAAGAGGTTGGGCTTGGGCTTGTAGACGCCCACGATGGTGAGCGGCACGCCGTTCACCCGCACCACCCTGCCCACGGGGTCGCGGCCGGCGAAGAGCTGCTTGGCCACGTCGTCGAAGATGACCGCCACGCCGCCCGCACGGTTGTAGTCCGCCGGCAGGAAGTTACGCCCGCCCGCGAAGTCGCCCAGCGTGTACGTGGGCCACTCCACCCCGTTGCCGGAGATCTGGACGCCGCTCACCTCGTGGCTGCCGTACTTGACCTCGCCGCTCGCGGCGATGCTGGGCGTCACCGAGCCCACCGACGGCAGCTCCGAGAGCATCGCGCCCTCGGCCAGCGTCACCTTGGGCTTGCCCTCCCACGGCGGACGGCCGGGGCCGGACATGCGCACCGTGGTCTGGTCGAAGCGCATGAGGATGAAGGTCTTCGCCCCCACCGCCTCCAGGTCGGCCGAGATCGTCTCCTGCATGCCGGTGATGATGGCGGCCATGGCCGACACCGTCGCCACGCCGATCACCACCCCCAGGATGGTGAGGAAGGCGCGCACCTTGTTGGACCGCAGGGCCTCCAGTGCGATCAGGATCCCCTCGCGCGTGGACGTGAAGTTCATCGAGCCCTTCTCATTCCGCCCTCAGGGCGACGATGGGGTCCAGCCGCGAGGCGCGGTAGGCGGGGTACACGCCGGCCAGCAGGCCCACGCCCACCGCCAGCAGGATCGCCAGGCCGATGGACGGCCACGACACCTCCGCGGGGATGGGGCTGATCTTGGCGATCAGCTTCGCCAGCGCCAGCCCCAGGCCGATGCCGATCAGCCCGCCGGCCCCGGAGAGCGTGCCCGCCTCCACCAGGAACTGGGTGAGGATGTCGCGGCGGCGCGCGCCCAGCGACTTGCGCAGCCCGATCTCGCGGGTGCGGGCGCTGACCGAGACCAGCATGATGTTCATGATCACCACCGCGCCCACCACCAGCGAGATGGACACCAGCCCGGGCAGGGCGATGAGCATGATCGTCTTGATCTTGTTCCAGAACGACAGCGACTGCTCCGCCGTCTCCAGCTCGAAGTCGTTGGGCTGGCCCGGCCGCAGGTGGTGGCGGATGCGCATCCAGCTCTCCAGCTCCTCCTGCGCGGGCGCCATCAGGTTGTCCACCGGCACCTTGAACGTCAGCTCGTCCACCTTGTTCGGCACGTTGTTGACGAAGCCGTTCAGGTTCGACTTGATGGGCGCGATGGCCTGGTTGTCGAGCGACGTGCCGAACAGGCTCCCCTGCTTCTCCAGCACCCCGATGACGGTGTACGGGAAGCCGCGGATGCGCACCACCTGCCCGATGGGGTTGCGCCCCTCGAACAGGTTCGACGCCACGTCCTTGCCGATCACCACCACGGGCACGCCGCGCTCCCCCTCGTTCTCGGTGAAGGCGCGGCCCCGCTCCAGCTTCATGTCTCGGATCTGGAAGTAGCTGGCCGAGGCGCCCGTCACGAAGACGTTCTCGACCTCCTTGTTCCCCGACCCCTTCACCTTCCCTACGTTGGACGCGCTCAGCGCCAGCACCCCCGGCGTTTCCATGCGCGTCTTCAGCCACGCCGCGTCGTCGAAGCTGATGCGCGGGCGGCGCTGCCACTCGCGCCGCAGCGCCGGCGACGGCTCCTCGGTGATGATGGAGGGACGCCGGCGCAGGGTCACGCTGTTGACCCCGAAGATGGTGCCGGCGAAGTCCTTCTCCATGTAGGTGTTCATGCCCTCGATCATGGTGATGACCGCGATCAGGAAGGTCACGCCCACGACCGTGCCCAGCACGGTGAAGAAGCCGCGCAGCTTGTTCGTGCGGATCATCCCCAGCGCCATCTTCAGCGCCTCGCCGAGTCCCATCTCAGGCCTCCGCGAGCGCCGGCTCGCCGCGGCCCGCGAAGGCCGCCGTGGGCACCTGCCGCCGGTCGCTCTCGATCACGCCGTCCTTGAGCGTCACCACGCGCTCGGCGTGCGCGGCGATGTCGGGCTCGTGCGTCACCATGATGATCGTCTGCCCCTCGGAGTGCAGCCGCGCGAAGAGGGCCATGATCTCCTCCGACGTGCGCGAGTCCAGGTTGCCCGTGGGCTCGTCGGCCAGGATGATGGAGGGCCGCGTCACCAGCGCGCGGGCGATGGCCACGCGCTGCCGCTGGCCGCCCGAGAGCTCGTTGGGCCGGTGGTCCATGCGGTCGCCCAGCTCCACCGAGCGCAGCGCCTCCACGGCGCGGTCGCGCCGCTCCTGCTTGCCGATGCCGGCGTAGACCAGCGGCAGCTCCACGTTCTCCAGCGCCGTGGAGCGGGGCAGCAGGTTGAACGTCTGGAATACGAACCCGATCTCCCGGTTCCGCACGCGGGCGAGCGCGTCGTCGTCCATCCCCGCCACCCGCTGCGAGTTGAGGATGTACTCGCCGCCCGTAGGGCTGTCGAGGCAGCCGATCAGGTTCATGAACGTCGACTTGCCCGAGCCCGACGGCCCCATGATCGCCACGTACTCGTTGCGGCGGATCTCCAGGTTCACCCCGCGCAGGGCGCGCACCGTCTCGGCGCCCAGCACGTAGTGCTTCTGGAGGTCGCGCGCCTCGATGATGGGTGAGCCGTCGCTCATCTCTTCTCCTTGGGGGCCGCCGCCGGCGTCCCGGGCTTCGCGGCCGGGGCGGGCGGGTTGCTCACCTTCACGGGGTTGCCGCTCTCCAGGTCGCGGATGGCCTGGTAGCTGCCCGACACCACCGTCTCGCCGCCGCGCAGGCCGCCGCGGATCTCGAAGTAGTTGGCGCCGGTGATGCCCACCTGCACGGGGACGAAGCGCGCCTTGCCGTTCTCCACCACGAACACGCCCTCCACCTCGTCGCGCTTCTCGCCCGCCTTCTCCTCCTTGGGCGCCGACGGGTCCTGCGGCTTGCTGGGGTCGTCCTCGGTCGTGGCGCGGAACTTCTTGCCGTTGTGGTCGCGCACCGTGAGGGCGATGATGGGTACCGACAGCGCGTTGCTCTTGGCCGCGGTCACGATGTCGGCCGTGGCCGACAGGTCGGGGCGCAGGTCCGCGGGCGGGTGGTCGAGCGTGATCACCACCTCGAAGTCCACCGCCTGCTGGTCGCTGCCCGCCGCGGTGACGCCGGTCTGGAGCGAGCTGTTGGCGATGCGGGTCACCTTGCCCGAGAACGTCTGGTTCGGGAAGGCGTCGATGCGCACCACGGCGCTGTCGCCGTACTGGATGTTGGGCACGTCGGTCTCGTCCACCTTCACGGTGGCCTCCATCACCGACAGGTCGGCCACGGTGAGGAGCACGGTGCCGGGGTTGTTCATCGTCCCCACGATCGCCGTCTCGCCCTCTTCGATGTTCTTGCGCGTCACCCGGCCGCTCATGGGTGCCACGATGGTCGTCTTGCGCAGCGCCTCCTGCGACTCGCTGACCCCCGCCTGCGCCTGGTTGATGGCGTACTGCGCCGCCTGCAGCTGCGCCTCGGCCACCGACTGCTGCGTGCGCGCCTGCTCCAGGTCGGCCGGCGAGATCAGGTCGCGGCCCGCCGCCAGCTGCTCCGAGCGGCGGCGGTCGCTCTGCGCCTTGAGCAGGTTGGCCCGTGCCTGGGCGGCCTGCGCCTGCGCCTGCGCCACCGAAGCCTGCGCGCGCCGCAGCGCCGCCTCGTAGGCCGTGGGGTCGATGCGGACCAGCACCTGGCCCTTGTTGACCCACTGGCCTTCCTCAACGGCCACCTGCACCACGCGGCCCGAGATGTCGGCCGAGATGTCCACCTTGCGCTTCGGCTCGATCTTGCCGCTGGCGGTCACGATGGAGACCAGATTGCGGCGCGACGCGAGCTCGGTGCGCACCGCGGTGCCCTTGGCGCTCTTGTTCTTCACCGCGGCGGCGCCCAGCCCCACGAACGCGACCACCAGCAGGCCGCCCAGGGCGGCCTTTCTTCCATTGGACATGACGGGGTCTCCGGTTGGTTGCCGAGCCCTCTCCCTAGCGGAGGGGCTGGCCGATCAGCGCCTCGAGGGCCGCGAGCGACTTGTGGAAGATGTAGACGGCGTCGATCTGGGCCTGCTCGGCCTGCGCCAGGCTGGTCTGCGCGTCGGTGACGTCGATGGAGTTGGCGGCGCCGTAGCGGAAGCGCTCCTGCGCCAGCCGCAGCTCCTCGGCGGCCTTCTGCTTCACCTGCTCCTGGAGCTGCGCCGTCTCGAACGCCGTGCGCAGGTCCAGCGTGGCCACGCCGATGTCGGCGGTCAGCTTCTGCTCCTGGCTGCGCACCCGGTACTGCGCGTCCTCGGCGGCCACGCGGGCCTGCTCCACGCGCTGCTCGCGCTGGAGGCCGTTGAAGATGGGCAGCGAGAACTGGAGCGACGCGCCGAAGGGCTGGCGGGTGTAGCCGAACGGGAAGCTCGGGTTCTGGTCGTTCAGCGCGCCGCGCAGGCGCGAGATCACGGCCGGGTTGCTCACGTCGAAGATCGAGCAGTCCGACAGGGGCTCGTTGATGAGCGCCGCCAGGCGGTTGCCCGTGTTGCAGCTCTGGAAGGTGCTCGCCGTGCGCTCCTTCTCCACCGCGAGCAGCGGCCCGATGTTGGAGGCGCTGTACACGCTGCCGCGGAAGCCGGCCGTCATCCCTACCGAGGGCAGGTACGCCGAGCGGGCAGACCGCACCTGCACGCGGGCGGCCTCCACGTCGGCCCGGTACGAGACCACGGTGGGGTTGCGGCGCACGGCCAGCGCCACCAGCGAGTCCGGGCTCCACTTCGGCTCGAAGAGCTGGAAGGTGGAGACCAGCTTGGTGTCGGCGGTCATCGGCACGCCCATTACCTGCGCCAGGCGCATGCGCTGGCCGCTCAGGTTGGCGCGCTGCTGGAGCAGCTTCACGTCGGCCTGGCCCTTCGCGACCTCGGCCTGCCGCAGGTCCAGCGCGGTGCCGGCGCCCACGTCCAGGCGGGCCTGGGCCAGGCGCTGGTGCTCGGCGGTGCGGCCCACCTCGCGCTCCGCCTGCGACACCTGCTCCTGCGCCTGGAGGACCGAGAGGTACTGCTGCACCACCTGGCCCACCAGCGACGCGTCGGCGCCGGCGATGCGCTGCACCGTGGCGTGCTGCTGCGCCCGCGCCACCGCCGGCTGGAGCAGCTTGGAGCCGCTCATCTCGTAGTTGAGCCCGAGCTGGTAGTCGGAGCTGAGGTACGCCGGCCCCTGGCCGAACGACTGCGCCCCGATGCGCTGCTGGCCCGCCGCCGTGTAGCCGAACGACGTGCTGGCGCTGGCGCCGGGGATGAAGTCGGCGCGTGCCGCCCTCACCGCGTAGCGCGCGGTGCGCAGGTCGTTGGCGGTCGAGAGCAGGTCCGGGTTGTTCTCGCGGGCGATGGCGACCGCCTGCTCGACGGTGAGCGACGGCGGCGCGGCCGCAGGCGCCGACTGCGCGGCAGCGGCGCAGGGCGCGAGCGCCGCGAGGGAGAGTGCGAAGGCGCCGGCGCGCCGGAGTGAAGCGGTCATGGCTCTGTTCACGGAGGGAGTTCTACAGGTACCAACGAGAGCGGGTGCGAGCGCGGAACGAAACCGCACTACGCACCCGCCCCGCGGAAGTTTCAGGCGCCGGCGGGATGCGGCATCACGGCGTGGAGCAGCAGGGCGCCGCCCACCTTGAGCACCAGGAAGAGCACGATCACGATGGCCGCCGACGAGTACCACGAGCGCTTGCGGTTGATCGCCGCCACCCCGATGCCGATCACCACGAGCGTCCACACGGTGAACAGGTCCAGGTTGGTGAGGATCTGGTACAGCACGCCCTTGTGGTCCAGGCTCGGGGCCAGCAGGTGCAGGCCGGGCGAGAGCGCCAGGTCGCCGCTCTGGATCTGGAGCGGGATGATGGCGATGAGGCCCAGCAGGAAGATGAACATCGCGTGCGTGACCACGGCCATGTACTGGCGGAACTTCGCCACGCCGCCCATGGCCATCGAGAAGACCAGCGTGAGGATGCCGGCCGACAGGAAGGTCACGATCATCTGCGAGATGGGCCCGATCACCACGCCCAGCACCTGGTTGGTCTTCGCCGCCTGCGCCAGCATCTCGTCGGGCGGAGCCTGGCCGCCGGCCTCCACGATCTGGCTGCGGATGAAGTCGATCCACATCTGCTGCGGGATGATGAACATCTGCGCCACGACGCAGATGGCGATCAGGGCCATGAGCAGCAGCAGGGTGCCGCCCCACGGCGAGTCCTCTTCGGTGAACGTCGAGAAGAGCTTGCCCGGCGACACGAACGTCTGGCCGATGCGGCTGAGCAGCGGCGGCGGCGCCTCGTCGGTGGCCGGCTGGTCGATCGGCGCGGAAGTGGAGATGTTCGACATGGGTCGGTTGCCTAGAAGGGAGCGTGGAGGTGGGAGATGCTCTCCCGGGGGGGAATGCCGGAATATAACTCTTGGCGGGAAACGTGTAAACAGGTCCGCTTGCCAGAGTTGAGGGCTCCCGGCCCGCCTTCCCGCGCGTCCTGTCCAGCCGGCCGGACGAGCCCTCCGCCACATCCTACACCGTCGCGTAGCGTCGGGATCGAGCGGCTTCTGCAGCGACGCTGCCGGACGCTGTGCGCCGGAAGCGCCGCGGAGTCCCGCCCGCATGCGGCGGGGGGACGAAGGGCACGGCTGCGGCTGCTTCTGCGGAACGGGTGCTCGGGAAGTCCGAGCGGGCGGTCTTCTCGGGTGAAGCATGAATATAAACGATTCCGGAGCCGCGGGGCAGTCTCTTGGACGACTGTGCACCGGGCGTCATCTCCCGTCCGCGGACGTGGTCCGGACGCAGCGCCGTGCATCTACCGTGCAGGTCTGTTCGCGCAGTTCGGCGGCGGGAGGGTCTCGGAAAGGGATCGGCGGAGGCGGGCTGGACTGCCGGGGATCGGGCGCGCGTGGTCATCGGCGGGGAACCTCTCTCCGGAAGCCGCGAAACTCGCCTCGGGCTCGGACAGACGCGGCTTCCTCCGAGAGATCCCCCACCTCCTCCCGACGAGCATTCGTGCTGCCGTCGGACGGGGTGCGGCGATGGATGATGCGCTCCGAGCTGCGGCCGCATCGGCAGCTACGCATCTCCGTAGACGCGTTCGGAGATGCGCATCTGGATACGAAACGGGCCGGACATCGGTGGATGCCCGGCCCGCTCGCCTCGTTCACATCTGCCGCAACTTCGTCTACAACGCGATCTCGCGGCCTTCCTCGCCGGACTGGTAGATCGCGGCGACGAGCTTCATGAGCGCGGCGTGCTCGGCGGGGGCGGCGGCGGTGCGGATGCCGCGGATGACCTCCACGAAATGCTGCAGCTCGTTGCGGTAAGAGGCGGTGAACAGGTTCTCGCGCCCCGGCGGGACCTGCGGCGTGACGTTGAGCAGCCCGGCGTCGCTGTCCTTGAACACCGCCAGCGGGTCCAGCGAGCCAGACCCGGCGGAGCCCAGCAGGTGCAGGAACTGGCGGTCGCGCTCGGCCCGCAGGTTCCAGGTGACCTCCAGGTTGATCAGCCGGTCGCCCTCCAGCCGCAGCATCAGCGCGGCGGAGTCTTCCACCTCGCTGCCGCGATCGCGGTGCATGTGCGCGGCCACCCGCTCGGGCCGGGGATAGCCCATGAGCCAGAGCGCCAGGTCCAGCATCTGCACGCCCAGGTCCATGAAGGCGCCGCCGCCCGCGCCCTTGCGCTCGCGCCACGAGCGGCCCCGCGCGCGGCCCTCGCGGCGCTTGAGCCAGCCGGCCTTGAGGTAGTACACGTCGCCCAGCTCACCGCTGCCCACGAACGACTTGAGCGACGCCGCGTCGGGCCGGAAGCGCTGGTTCATGGCCACGAGCAGGCGGCCGGACGCGCCCTCCTCGGCCAGGATGCGCTCCACGCCTTCGGGAGTGAGCGCGAGCGGCTTCTCGCAGAGCACGTGCTTGCCGGCGCGGAGGGCGGCGCGGACGTGCTCCTCGTGCGCGTCGCTGGGGGTGCAGACCACCACGCCGCGGACGGTCTCGTCGTCCCACACCTCGTCGAGCGTGCGGGCGACGCCCTCCACGCCGAAGCGGCCGGCGATGGTGCGGGCGCGCACCGCGTCGGTGTCGAAGACGGAGGCGAGCTGCACGCCGCGCATGCGCGACAGGATGGGCAGGTGCACCACCTGCGCGATGGCGCCTGCGCCCAGCACGGCGATGCGCACGGGCGAGCGGGCGGGGCTCACTGCGGCTCTCCGCGCGAGGGGGTGGTGCGCGCCCCGGGCGACGTGGGCGAGAAGTTGATGCTGCCGCCCACGGTGATGCTGGCGTAGCGCGTGTTGCTGGTCAGCACCGCGCGTCCCTCGGTGAAGACGCGCAGCCCGGAGAAGAGCGGAAGCTCGAGCCCCGCGTTCAGGTCGGCGCCGGGGCTGATGGCGTCGAGGATCTGCTCCACGAAGGTGCCCTCGATCGCGTTGCCCTGGCCGTTGATGAGGTGCAGGGCGCCGCCCGCGCCCAGGAAGAAGACGAGCGGCGTGCGAGTGTGGTAGGTGCCTTGAGCATCCAGCCCCAGCGCCAGGTCGCTGAGCCGCACGGTGCCCAGGTCCAGCAGCGGGCAGTTCGTGCTCTGCTGCATGCACAGCTCCTGGATCTCCTTCGCGAAGCGCTCCACTTCCGCCTTGCGGTAGCGGGAAGACCAGTAGGTGAGCGAGGGCACGATGCGCACGTTGGGCGCCAGGCGGCCCAGGTCGGCGCGGCCGGTGTAGACGGTGGCCGGCTCCAGCCGCGACGGCCAGATGCGGCCCACGTCCACGCCCAGGCCCCGGAAGGCGAGGGTCTGGAAGCCGTAGCCGGTGTCGCGGCGCTGGGCGGCCGCGGGCGCGGCGGCCAGCGCGAGCAGGAGCGGCAGCCAGGCCAGCGGTCGGCGCATCGCGTTCTCCCGGCGGGGTGTGGTGTGCGTCAGGTGAGGAACGCTCCGGTTCAGTAGAGGCGCGTGATCTGCGCGCCGCGGTAGTAAGCGGCGAGGATGGTGCGGTAGTCCTGCCCGGCGCGGGCGCGGCCCATCGCCCCCACCTGGCACATGCCGATGCCGTGGCCCCACCCGCCGCCGTCCGCCACGACTTCCGAGACGGCGCCCGTTGCGTCGCGGCTCACGGATACGTCGAACTTGGCGCTGTTGAGCACGGCGCCGCCGGGGGTGAGCAGGATCCAGCGCACGCGGTCCTTGCCCACGGTGAAGCTGCCCGCGTCGGTGGAGATGACCATGCGGGCCACGCGGCCGGACTGCGTGCGCTGCGTCACGCGCACGTCGCGGATCTGGTTGATGCGGGTTCCGCGAGGCATCGAGTCCGCGAGCGTGCGGTTCAGGATGTCGGTCAGCTGCTGCGCCGTCCACCGCTCCGTCCAGTGGAAGCGCGACGAGAACGAGTCGTACGCCTGGCCGGTGGCGGGGTCCACGTCCACCACGCTGCGCAGGTACGGCAGCGCCGGCTCGTTCCACACCTCGTCGATGGCGGCGGTGCGGCCGGCGCAGGTGGAGTGGTAGTAGGCCAGGATCGGCTGGCCGGCGTAGGCCAGGATCTCGCCGCGGGTGGCGCGGACGGCCTCGTTCACGGCGGGCACCTCCACCGCCACGCCGCCGTAGACCTGGTCGGCCACCGTGGGCAGCACGTCGAAGCCCTGCGCGGCGCGGCGGCCCAGGTAGCGCACGGCGTACGTGCGCGCCGCCACCGCTTGCGCCTTGGCCGCTTCCGGGATCTGCGAGCCGGTCGTCCCCAGCTCGCTCGGGACCACGCCCTGGAGGTAGCTCTCCATGTCCAGCCGGTTCACCGCCGTGAGCCCGCGCGTGCGGCCGGGCTGGACGACGAGCTGCCCGCGGTACTGCGTGTTGCCGAGCGAGAGGAGGCCGTCCGTTCCGTTGGGCGAGACGGTGAGCGGGAGCGCGAACGTCCCGGCCCGCGCGCCATCCAACGTGAGCGATGCCGAGCCGCCGGAGAGCGCGAAGATAGCGCGGCTGCCCGCGTTCGCGCTGGCGACCTGGCGGCCGGAGTTGTCGCGGACGACCATACCCGCCGTGGAGCCGATCGTCACCGCGTCCGTGTCCACCGCGAGGCCCACGCGGAGGCTGGTCGCGCCCGCGGCCGACGGGTTCTCCACCGCGACCTCGGCCGAGTCGGCCGGGGGCTCGACGACGGCGCCGGTGCTGTCCGCCGGCTGCTGCGTGCGGGGGCGGGGGATGGGGTGCGGGCCCGGAGGAAACCTCTCGTGCACCGTGGTGGACGACGCGCAGGCGGCGGTGAGCGCCAGCGCGGCGGCCGCGGCGGCGCTACGCCAGCGCGGAGCGGAGCGCGTCACGGGCGCGGGAGAGGGTTTCCTCGACATCGGCATCGGTGTGGGCGGTGGACAGGAAGCCGGCCTCGAAGGCCGACGGCGCGAAGAAGACGCCGCGGTCCAGCGCCGCATGGAAGAAGCGCCGGAAGAGCGCCACGTCGGCGCGCTTGGCGTCGTCGAAGCTCCGCACCGGGCCTTCAGCAAAGAACACGCCCCACATCGACCCGAAGCTGCCCCCGGTGGCCGGGACGCCCGCCTCGGCCGCGTTGGCGAGGAGGCCTTCGACGAGCCGCCGCGTGCGCATCTCGAGCGCAGGGTACGGGTCCTCGTCGCGCAGGATGCGCAGCTGCGCGAGGCCGGCCGCCATCGCCAGCGGGTTGCCGCTCAGCGTGCCAGCCTGGTAGACGGGGCCCACCGGCGCCACCCAGTCCATCACGTCGCGCCGGCCGCCGTACGCGCCCACGGGCAGCCCGCCGCCGATCACCTTGCCCAGCGTGGTCAGGTCCGGCCGGATGCCCCACCGCTCCTGCGCGCCGCCGGGTGCCACGCGGAAGCCCGTCATCACCTCGTCGAACACCAGCAGCGCGCCGTCCGCCTCCGTGATGCGGCGGAGCTCGGCCAGGAAGCCGTCGTCCGGGGCGATGAAGCCGGCGTTGCCGACGACGGGCTCCAGGATCACCGCGGCGACGCGGCCCGCGTGAATGCGGAAGATCTCCTCCACCGCGGCCAGGTCGTTGAACGGCGCGGTGAGCGTGAGCTTCGACAGCTCCTCCGGCACACCAGGGGAGTTGGGGAGGCCCAGCGTGGCGACGCCGGAGCCGGCTTTCACCAGGAAGGAGTCGCCGTGCCCGTGGTAGCAGCCGTCGAACTTGAGGATCAGCTCGCGGCCCGTGAAGCCGCGCGCCAGCCGGATCGCGCTCATCGTCGCCTCGGTGCCGCTGTTCACGAAGCGCACGCGCTCCATGGACGGGACGAACCGCCGGACCTCCTCCGCGAGCACCACCTCCGCCTCGGTCGGCGCGCCGTACGAGGTGCCGCGGGTGGCGGCGTCGCGGACGGCCTCGACCACGGCGGGGTGCGCGTGGCCCAGGATCAGCGGGCCCCACGACAGCACGTAGTCCAGGTACTCGTTGCCGTCCACGTCCCACAGCCGCGCCCCGGCGGCGCGCGCCACGAAGAACGGGTCGCCGCCCACCGAGCGGAACGCGCGCACGGGCGAGTTCACCCCGCCCGGCGTCACCTCGCTCGCGCGGCGGAACAGCTCCGCCGACCTGCCGGTCTCCCTCATCTCGATCCCGCTCCCTCCGATGGCGGATGCGTCTCCCATCCGACGCGATGCTTCGCTTCCGGCGCATCTCCCTTCACCGGCTACGTCCAGTCTTGCTGCCCCAAACCGTCCTCACGCGGAGACGCGGAGATCGCGGAGAACAGCTCGCTTCTCCGGTAGTTCTCCGCGTCCTCCGCGGCTCCGCGTGAGCCACGCCGTTCCCCGGCCACCGCTTACGAGCGGAAGTTGCCGAAGTTGAGCTCCAGGCCGAAATCCTCCTTCTTGAGCATGGCGATCACCGCCTGCAGCTCGTCGATGGAGGGCGAGGTCACACGCACCTGCTCGTCCTGGATCTGCGCGTTCACCTTCTTGAACCCCGCGGCCTTGATCGCTTTCACGATCTCCTTGCCCTTCTCCACCGAGATGCCCTGCGTGAGCGTGATCGTCTGCCGCACGGTGCCCAGCGACGCCGAGTCGACCTCGCCGAAGTCCAGGTTGCGGATGGAGACGCCGCGCTTGATCAGCTTGCTCTCCAGGATGTCGACCAGCGCCTTCAGCTTGTACTCGTCGTCGGCGTGCAGCTTGAGCGTGCCGTCCTTCTTGCTCAGCTCGATCTCGGCCGTGGCGCCCTTGAAGTCGAAGCGCTGCGCCACTTCCTTCACGACCTGGTTGACTGCGTTGTCGACTTCCTGGAGGTCCACTTCCGAGGTGATGTCGAACGTAGAGGATTTGGCCATGGCTATCCGTGGGAAGAGTTTCGGGTTGCGCGCACGAATCTAGGCCGGGCCGCGCGGGCGATGCAAGCCGCCACAACGAGAAGCGGGCAGACCGCATCGGGTCCGCCCGCATTTCGTTCATCTATCGTCAGACCGCTTCACGTCTCGGGAGATGCACGGCTGGCGACGTTCTTCCCGTCCCCGTCGCATCTCCGCCGATGCGATGCTTGCCGCGCATCAGCCGGGATTCCGATCATTGCGCATCTTCCAACGATGCTTCGCGCCCAGGATCAGCCGGTACGCGCGCATCTACAGAACACCCGGCGTGATGCGCATCTCCCGAATGTGCAGGGAGATGCGCATCTTCCGAAGCCGCTACTGGTCGAAGACCTGGGTACCGGCGGGCGGCGTGAAGGCGAAGACCGACTCGGCGATGGGAGCGTTGATGCGCACGTTGCGCAGCTCCACGCGGCGGACGGACTCGTTCTCCTCGGTCATCTCGAAGCGGCGCACCATGTAGTCCGCCTTGTCCACCCAGATTCGCAGCACCTTGTACTGGGAGGCGCGCTTCGGCACCAGCGTGAGCGCCCACACGGCCCGGCCGCCCACCACGTCCGACCCGTTGAGCGTGGCGACGTAGCGCGAGTTCGGGTTGGACAGGAACTGCTGCTGGAAGTCGGCCTGACCCGCGCTCCCTGCCGAGGCGCGGATCACCTGGTGGCGGTCGGTGCTGGGCGTGTAGATCCAGAAGTGGCGCCCGTCGGCCACCATCAGGTCGCCGGCTGGGTTGGTGAAACGCATGGCGAAGCGGTCCGGGCGGCGCTGGTACAGCTTGCCCGTGCTGCGCTGCGTCTGGTTGATGAGCGGCACCGTGAGCGTCTGCGTGAAGTCCGCCTCCATGCTGCGGATGCCGGCCGCGACCTGCGCCACGCGGTTCAGGATGCGCGACGCCTCGCCGGGGGCCGCCTCGCCGCTGCGGACCGCGTCGCCCGTGGGGCTGACCGGGGCCTCGGCGGCGGCGCGGGCGCGGGTATCCGCTTCGGCCGCGGCGGCGGGGTCGTTCACACGTAGCTTGGGAATGTCCGCGGCCGCCATCCCGCCGATGTCGGTGGCGTGCAGGCTGTCGGGGTTGATGGGCATGCGCCGCCCGTTCATCAGTGTGACCGAGTCGGCGCGCGGGGCGGACTGGGCTTGGCGCTGCGGCGACGGCGTCTCGGGGCGGCTGCACGCCGCCAGAGCGAGGGCCAGCACGGCGTGCATCATCATGGAAGAGTTTCGGTTCATCGGTAGACGGATTCCGGGCCGGTTCGGTAGTCGCCGCGCATCTGCCGAGGCGATGCGGACGGCTGGAAGCACGAACCCTCCGGCGCGTGCTCCGGAGGGTCGTACCCACCGCGCAATGCGGCGTTCCTGCGCCACATGCGAGATCCGGGCCTGTCAGCACGCGAAATCCACATCGTCCGAACGGTTCTCGTGGAGGCGAGCGATGCGTGTCCGCAGGCAGACGTCGCGTGCGCGCGCGGTGGCCGGCGCGATGAATCGCAGCCCCTACAAGGCGAGAGATCGTAATGGGTGGGGAACGTCGGGGGGGCCGCGACTGTGGATTCGTCGCGGCCCCTCTCCGTTCTCGGTCGACGCGGTCTACTCGCCGCCGCAGATGTGGTCGAGGGTGCCGAAGTCGACCAGGACGTCGCGGGGCTTGGAGCCGTCCGGCGGGCCGAGCACGCCGGCCATGTGGAGCTGGTCGATGATGCGTGCCGCGCGGCCGTAGCCGATGCGCAGGCGTCGCTGGAGCAGCGACGTGGAGCCGCCCTGATGCTGGATGCACAGCTCGGCGGCGTCGCGGAACAGCTTGTCTCGGTCGCCCGCGGCATCGTCCGCATCCCCTTGGTCGCTGCCGCTGTCCTCCTTCGAGCGGACCTCGTCCAGGATGTCGCCCTCGCGGTCGGCGTCGGGGTCGAAGCCCTCGGCCAGCGCCTGCTCGCGACGAAGCGCCTTCTGCTGGCGGTACCAGTCCATCAGCCGCTCGGTCTCTTCGGTCGAGAGGTAGGCGCCCTGGACGCGCACCGGCTCGCTGCTGGCGGGCGGCAGGAGCAGCATGTCGCCGTTGCCCAGAAGGTTGTCGGCGCCGTTCTGGTCCAGGATGGTCCGCGAGTCCACCTTGGACGAGACACGGAAGGCGATGCGGCTGGGGAAGTTGGCCTTGATGAGGCCGGTGATGACGTTCACCGACGGCCGCTGCGTGGCCAGGATCAGGTGGATGCCGATGGCGCGCGCCTTCTGCGCGAGCAGCGCCAGCGGCTTCTCGACATCGCCCTGCACGGTCATCATCAGGTCCGCCAGCTCGTCGATGATGATGACGATGAACGGCAGCTCGCCGCCCTTGTACAGCCAGCGGTCGGGATCACCCTCCTCGCCCGTCGCCTCCGGGGAGCGGAGGATGCTGCCCGTCTCGACCTTCTTGTTGAAGTCGCCCAGGTTGCGCACGCCGTTCACCGACAGCAGCTCGTACCGGCGCTCCATCTCCAGCACGGCCCACTTGAGCACGGTCGCGGCGTCGTTGTTGTCCGTGACCACCGGGTGGCGCAGGTG
>DASRQW010000390.1 GCA_035696245.1 Longimicrobiaceae bacterium
CGGCGCGGCGGGAGCTGGGGCAACTGGTTCGCCGAGCAGGACGACCGGCGCGAGGTGGAGTGGCACGCCGTGATCGGCGTCCTGATGGTCGTAGTCGGCCTCTTCGGCGTCATCGCCGAGCTGCTCTAGAAGCTCGATCCCGGCAAGTCGCACGACGGCGCGTCCGGCCGGTCGGCGCCTTGCGTTCCGAGCCCGTCGGGCCGACCTTGTGGGCGCGTGGACGGCGTCCACCTCCGGCCGAACCACCCCGCGTATTCGGTGTATCTTCGCACATGCTTTCCGAGCTGCGCATACGCAACTTCGCCCTGATCGACCGCCTGTCGGTGCGGCTGGGCCCTGGGCTCAACGTGCTCACGGGCGAGACCGGCGCCGGCAAGTCGATCATCGTGGGCGCCCTCTCGCTGCTGCTGGGCGAGCGCGCCAGCGCCGACGTGGTACGCGCCGGCGAGGAGCGCGCGTCGGTAGAAGGCGTGTTCGACGTGACCGGCCGCGACGACCTGCTGCGCGAGCTGGACGAGCGCGGGCTGGAGGCGGAAGACGGTCTGGTGGTGCTCAAGCGCGAGGTGGCGGTGGAGGGGCGCAACCGCGCCTGGATCAACGGTTCACCCGTCACCGCGTCGGTGCTCGGCGACCTGGGCCGCGCGCTCGTGGACCTGCACGGCCAGCACGAGCACCAGACGCTGCTGCGGCGAGACGAGCAGCGCGCCATCCTCGATGCGTACGCCGGCAACGAGGCCGCGCTCGCCGCCGTCTCCGCCGCGCACCGTGCCCACGGCGCGCTCCGCCGCGAGCTGGACGCGCTGGAGGAGCGCCGCCGCAGCGCGGGCGAGCGCGCCGACTTCCTCCGCTTCCAGGCCGACGAGATCGAGAAGGCGTCGCTCAAGCCCGGCGAAGAGGAGGAGCTGGAAGACGAGGCGCGCCGCCTCTCGCACTCCGAGGAGCTGACGGCGCTCTCCGCGTCGCTGCACCAGGCCCTCTCCGCCGCGGACAGCTCGGTCGTGAGCCGCCTGGGCTCGCTCAACCGCTCGGTCGACCAACTGGTGCGCATCGACGGGTCGCAGGAGGGCATGCGCGAGCTGTACGACACCGCGTACTACGCGCTCCAGGAGATGGGCGAGCGCATGGAGCGCTACGGCGCCACGGTGGAGCACGACCCTGCGCGGCTGGACGAGATCCGCCGCAGGCTGGACCTCATCTTCCGGCTCAAGTCGAAGTACGGCGACACGCTGGAGGAGGTGGTCGAGAAAGGCCGCGCCGCCCGCGCCGAGCTGGACCTGCTGGACGGCGCCGAGTTCGAGATGAGCGGCCTGCGCAAGCGCATCGCCGCCGCCGCCGCGGAGCTGGACGAGCGTGCGGCGGAGCTGACCGGGCGTCGCACCGAGGCCATGGAGCGCCTAGCGGGCGAGGTCAACGCGGTGCTGCCCGAGCTGGGGATGGCGGGCGGCGGCTTCCAGGCCGTGCGCATCCCGCTCGGCGCGCCCACGGCACACGGCGCCGAGGAGGTGGAGTTCCGCGTGGCGCTGAACAAGGGCTTCGATCCCAAGCCCATCTCGCAGGTCGCCTCCGGCGGCGAGCTGTCGCGCCTCATGCTGGCGCTGAAGACGATCCTGGCGCGCCTCGACTCCGTCCCCACGCTCATCTTCGACGAGGTGGACACGGGCATCGGCGGGCGCGTGGCGCTGCAGGTGGGCGACAAGATGCGGGAGGTGGCGGCGAGCCATCAGGTGTTCGCCATCACCCACCTTCCGCAGATCGCCTCTCGCGCGCACCTGCACCTGCTCGTACTCAAGCAGGAGCGCGACGGCAAGACTACCACCGAGGTCCGCCCGCTCGACGCCGACGGCCGCGTGCAGGAGATCGCCCGCATGCTCGGCGGCGACTCGGACAGCGCGGTATCGCTCGAGCACGCCCGCGAGCTCATCGGCCGCGCCGTAGCCGTCTAGCGCGCCGGTCGGCCAAGAACGGAGTCTGGTCGTTTGATGTGGGACAGACGATCGACGTTTCCTCATCTGACGATTGACAGCCGGTGACGCCGGTAGATGCAGGCCGATGAAGATTGTGCTCGGTTCCGAGCTGTAGGTGATCTGCCGACTTGGCGCCGAACGATTAACGATTCAGGAGGATGCGGATGGGGCTGTTCCGGCGCGGGTCGAAGGAGGAAGAGCTTCGCGTGGAGGTGGGTCCGGATGCGTTCGTCTTCCACGCCCGCGGCACGCAGCTGCGCCTCGTGGCGGAGGTCGGCACGCCGCCCAACGCGATCCCCCTGTTTCCCATGGACGTGACGGGCGGCGTCTCGCCGTCGCGCTACCAGTACTTGCAAGCGTTCCTGCACGGGGGCTTCCTTGCCGCTGCCAACCGCAAGAAGCTCAAGAAGAAGCCGCGCGTGATCCTGTTCGGCGCCTCGTCTCTCGACGCCGTGCTGCACGGCTACCAGTACGAGCTGCTTCGCCGCGCCGCCATGGACGCCGGCGCCAGCTCCGTCCGCTTCGCAGACGCCAACGCCCTCGCCCTCCCCGCCGGCTACCTGTAGCCGCATCTATCGCGACGCGACGACCTACCCGACGTGTAGGGGTGCGATTCATCGCATCCGCAACTCGCTGCACGCGAATATCTTACGACGAGCCTGCGCGCACCGGCATCGCCACACCACATCTACCGAAACGCGACGGGCGGCCCCTCATCGGAGGAGCCGCCCGTCTTTTCTCATCTACGGTCGTGCCGTTCGCCGCCGCTCAATCCTCTCGCCCCGGCGGAGGCGTGCCAGGCGCGGGCACGGTCGGCGGCGGCGTTCCAGGCGCCGGGACGGTGGGACGCGGTGCCGGGGGCCGTGCTGCGGGCTCCCTCACCGTCGGGCTCCCCGCTGGCCGCGCGGGAGGCGGCGCCGCTGAGTCCGGGCGAGCCACGGCGGCCGTGTCCGGCTTCGGCACGCGCTTGCGGCCCCAGGCTTGGTAGAACAGCCGCCCGCCCACTGTGATGCGCGAGGTCTTGGGCGCCCCGCTGCCGCCCGCCACCGCCCGCTCGTACAGCAGGCTGAAGTCGAGCGGCACCTTGGCTCGCCCTTCTCCGTACGCCGTGAGCGTCGTGTACGACACGCCGAGCCCGAAGAGCTGCGCCGTGTTCGCATCCGTGGTCTCGAACCCCGCCAGCGCCATCCCGGCCGCCGGAAAGCCGCTGGGAAGGTCGAGCGTCGTCGCGCCCTGCCGCAGGAATGCGTAGCGCCCGGCCAGCGAGATCTCGTCCGTGAGCCGGTACCGCGGCGTGACGCCCACCTCGATGCGATCTCCAGGCGAGCGCCCCACGATCGTGGAATCGGACAGCGGCAGGAAGACGGCGGCCGGATCGTACGTGCGGCGCACCACGTCGCGCGCCACGGGGTGCGTGTAGCGCGCGGCGCCGCTCACCCACCAGCGGCTGCCGGAGAAGAGGTCGCCGAGCAGCGCCCCTGTCACGCCTCCTTGCCCGGACTGCGAGGTCACCGTCGTCAGGCTGTCCAGGTCGCCGCCGTGCCCGGTGGGCAGCCGCACGCCCAGCTCCACCGCCGCGCGAACCCCGCCCGGCCCCGAGCGCGAAGGCCGCAGCGCCGGGCGCACCGTGTTGAGGAGCTGGAATCGCGCCGCGACCTCCACGTCGCCCAGCTCGTACGGCCGCGCGATGGACGAGAACGGGAGCCGGCCCAGCTGGTCGTTGATCAGCAGCGTGTCCAGCCCGCCGGCGGAGAGGGGCCGCGTGGGCAGCACCAGCTCTAGCGTGGAATCTCCGGCGGCCCGCAGCAGCCGATAACGCCGCAGCATCTCGATGCCTGCCGGGCTCGTCGCGAGCGGCAGCAGCGCCGCCTGGCCCACACCCGCGAGCGCGGGGTCGATCTTCGCCAGGTTGTTCGCGTTCGTCGTGGGGTTCGGGTTGCGTCCCAGGGTCGCGTCCGTGAGCCGCAGCGACGTCACCTGGGTGCCGCGGAACTCGATGGGCACCGTGGCGCTCACCGTCAGCCGCCGCGTGATCCCCGCGCGCACCGTGATCGGCGCGGTGCGCAGGTCCGTGCCCAGGCCCACCCGCAACGTCCCGAGCGCCGCGTCCGCCGGCCCGACCGTGAACGGCGCGCCGCCCGCGCGCGCCTGCGTGACGGTGAAGAACTGCTGGATGGCCGTGGTGTTGCCGGTCAGCGACGGGAAGAGCGAGGCGGGGAACGGCGTGGCGAAGCGGCTGCCCAGGTCGCCCGACCCGAACAGCCCCTCGTAGTGCGAGTACGTGCCCTGCACGTTCGCCTCCACCATGCCGCGCGGCAGGACCAGCGCGTCCTCGCCCTGGGCGCTCGCGCGGCCCGCGGACACGGCGAGCAGGAAGACAGTTGCGGCGGCGCGGAACGGCGGCTTCATCGCGTGCGGGCTCGGTGGCGGAAGGGTGCTAGAACGTGCCCCGGCCGGGGCGCAGGCAGGGTAGCGCCCGGCCCGTGCCCTGTCAACGGAACGGCGACCCACGCGCGCTGGGCCGGCGAGGCTCTTCCGCCGGGCGCAGGCAAGACGCGGCGGCGCAAACGGATGGCTCGCGCCGGGGCGGGGACGATGCGGGGCGGGGGTTGACGGCGCCTGGGGGCTCGGCTACATTCTGCCTCCGTTCAGCGGGCATAGCTCAGTTGGTAGAGCGCAACCTTGCCAAGGTTGAGGTCGCCGGTTCGAGTCCGGTTGCCCGCTCTGGCGCCCGCATCAGAGCAGCCGCGGCGCCGTAGCCAAGTGGTAAGGCAGAGGACTGCAAATCCTCCACCCCCGGTTCGAATCCGGGCGGCGCCTCTTCTGTTCAGGGCAGCGAAGAGGCAAGGCCGGGGGTTGACGGCCAGCAGGAACGCTGCTAAATTCTTAGGCTCTGATGCGTTTGTAGGAAAGGTCACGCCCCGTTCGTCTAGTGGCCTAGGACAACGCCCTCTCACGGCGTAAACAGGGGTTCGATTCCCCTACGGGGTACTTTTTGAGGGACATGTCGCGGGGTGGAGCAGCCTGGTAGCTCGTCGGGCTCATAACCCG
>DASRQW010000391.1 GCA_035696245.1 Longimicrobiaceae bacterium
CCTGTCGAGCTTCTGCGTGCGTGTGCCAGTCGGCTCCTTCGATCAGCTCGCACTCCAGCGTCGCGAAGGCGCTCTCGGCCACGGCGTTGTCCAGACAGGTGCCGCGCCGGCTCATGCTGCACCGCATCCCGTGCTTCGCCAGCCGGTCCTGATACGCTCGGCTCGTGTACTGGCACCCCTGGTCGGAGTGGAGGATCAGCCCTGGGGCGGGCCGGCGGCTCTGCACCGCCATCTCCAGCGCATCCAGCACCAGCGCGGTGTTCTGCGCCGCTCCCATCGCCCAGCCCACCACCCGCCGCGAGGCCAGGTCCAGGATCAGCACCAGATACAGCCAGCCCTGCCGCGTCGGGATATACGTGATGTCGCTCACCCACACCCGATTCAGCCCTCCCGCCTCTTCGGGGGAGAAGCGCCGCGCCAGCAGGTTCTCGGCAACCAGACCCACCGCCTGCTCCTCCACCACCTTGCGGCGCCGCTGCGGCCGGTTGGACTTGCCGCGGAGGCGATCCTGCCGCATCAGCCGCTCTACCTGCCCCCGCGAGCACGCCACGCCGCGCTCGCGCAGCTCCCGCCAGATCCGCGGCGCGCCGTACCTCCCGCGGCTCTGCAGGTGCGCTGCCCGGATCTCCAGCAGGAGCCGCATCTCGCTGACGCGCCGCTCGCGCCCCGAGCACGCTCTCCACTTGTAATAGCCGGAGCGTGCCACCTCCAGCACGCGGCACATCATCGCCACGTCGTAGCTCGCCCGGTGCTCCTCGATGCAGGCATACCTCACTTCGGGCCGCTCGCGAAGTACGCCGCCGCTTTTTTTAAGAAGTCCCGCTCCTGCTTCAGCAGCTCGATCTCGCGCCGCAGCTCCCGGAGCTCCACGTCCGCACCCGAGCGCCTCAGCTTCCCGATCGTGCCCTCGGCTCCCATCCCGGCGCGTCCTTCCGCCTGCTTCACCCAGTTGCGCAGCGTGTCCACGCGTACGCCGATCTCCCGCGACACCTCTACCGCCTCACGGCCCCCGGCGATCAGCCGCACCGCCTCTGCCTTGAACTCCCGACTGAACGCTCGTCTCTTTCTGCTCATCGACACCTCCTCTCGCCGCTAATCTACGGCTTTGAGGTGTCCGCTGTCGCCGGGGAACTCCAGAAGGGTCCCCTCCCCCAGCCCCTCCCCCGCAAGCTCCCGCAAGCGGGAGAGGGTCGATGGCTCCTCATGCTCCGGATGCTTCCTTGCGGGGTGATCCTTCGGGGTTAGTCCCCGCAGTGGGACTTTGCGCAGCCGGCGCCGCGGTTTCGACCGACGGGCGAAAGCTGCTCCACATCTCCCGAATCCCCATCTCCAGGCATCGCCCCGCTTCGTTGTATATTGCGAAAGAGGACACCACGACCGCGCAGCAGATCGAGGAGAGGAGCATCCGTTGGCGCTGATTCCCAACCCGTGGCGGGGGCTCGGCGGGCTGCCGAGGGAGGTGTGGGCGCTTTCCGCGGCCACGCTGGTGAACCGCATGGGCACCATGGTGCTGCCGTTCATGGTGCTTTACCTCACGCGCGGCCTGGGCTTCCCGGCCGAGCGGGCGGCCACCGTGCTGCTGGCGTACGGCGCGGGCAGCCTGGTGAGTGCGCCGCTCTCCGGCCGCCTGGCGGACCGTGTGGGGCCGCTACGGGTGATGAAGGGCTCGCTCTTCCTCACCGGCGCGGTGCTCTTCCTCTTTCCGCTCGCGCGCACCCTGCCCGCCATCCTGGCGCTCACGCTGGTCTGGTCCGTGATCGCCGAGGCGCTGCGGCCGGCGAACCTCTCGGTGCTGGCGGACGTGGCGGGGCCCGAGCAGCGCAAGGCCGTGATCGCGCTCAACCGCCTGGCCGTGAACCTGGGGATGAGCATCGGGCCCGTGGTGGGCGGCTTCCTGGCCGCGTACTCGTTCCCGGCGCTCTTCATCGTGGATGGCGCGACCTCCATCGGAGCGGCGCTGGTGCTGTCGTTCGCGCTGGCGGGCTCGCGGTTGTCCAAGCCCGCGCATGCGACTGCGGCCGAGCGCGCGGCGGTGCTGTCGGAGTCGGGCGGGGTGATGCGCGACCGGCGGATGCTCTTCTTCCTGCTCTCGTCGGTGCTGGTGAGCGCCGTCTTCTTCCAGCACGTGGGCCCGCTGCCGCTCTTCCTAGTGCGCGACCTGGGCATCGACGTGCGGCTGTACGGCGCGATCTTCGCCATCAACACCGTGCTGATCGTCTTCCTGGAGGTGCCGCTGAACCTGGCGACCGCGCACTGGTCGCACCGGTTCGCCATGGCGCTGGGGGCCATGCTCACCGCCGTCGGCTACGGCGCGCTGGCCTTCGCTACGGGGCCGCTGACGGTGGCGCTCACCGTCGTGTGCTGGACGTTCGGGGAGATGGTGCTCTTCCCCACGATGAGCGCCTTCGTGGCCGAGGCGGCGCCGGACGGGCGGCGGGGCGAGTACATGGGTGCGTACACCATGAGCTTCGGCCTGGCGTTCACCGTGGGCCCGTGGGCGGGAACGCTGGTCTACGAGCGCCTGGGCGGCGCCGCACTGTGGGGCGCCGCGTTCGCGCTGGGCGCCCTCGCCGCGGGCATGATGGCGCGCGTAGGCGATGCGGAGCCCGCCGCCGAGGCCCAGCCGGCCGCCGCCGCGTGAGCGCCGGCAAGCCCGCCGTGAGCCTCACCGCCGCCGCAGCGCGCGAGCTGCTGGTGGCGGCGCAGGGGCTGGACCGGCGCCCGCGGCGAAAGGCGAAGAAGGCGGACGTGCTGGCGTGCATCCGCCGCATGGGCACGCTGCAGATCGACACCATCAGCGTCGTGGCGCGCAGCCCGTACCTCGTCCTCTGGAGCCGCCTCGGCGCGTACCCGCCGCGCTGGCTGGACGAGCTGCTGGCGGAGGGGAAGCTGTTCGAATACTGGGCGCACGAGGCGTGCTTCCTCCCCATCGAGGACTATCCGCTCTTCCGCCACCGCATGGCGCAGGCGTCGTCCATGGGGTGGAAGTACGCGGGCGCGCTCGTCCGCGAGCGGCCGGAGACGGTGGCGCGGCTGCTGGAGCACGTGCGCGAGCTGGGCCCGGTGCGCTCGTCGGACTTCGAGCGTACGGACGGGCAGCCGGGCGGCTGGTGGGAGTGGAAGACCGAGAAGCGCCTGCTGGAGGCGCTCTTCACCAGCGGCGAGCTGATGATCGCGCGGCGGCAGGCGTTCCAGCGCGTGTACGACCTGCGCGACCGCGTGCTGCCCGGCTGGAACGACGCCCCCGCGCCGACGGCCGAGGAGGCGCACCGGGCGCTGGTGCTCAAGTCCGTCCGCGCGATGGGCGTCGCGCCGGCCCGCTGGGTGGCCGACTACTTCCGCCTGCCCAAGACGACCAGCCGCGCCATCCCCGCCCGCCTGGCGGACGAGGGCCTGCTGCTCCAGGCCGAGGTGGAGGGCTGGGACGGCGAGGCGTACGTGCACCCGGACAACCTCGCGCTCGCGGAGAGCGCGGCGGCGGGCGCCATCCGCCCCAAGCTGACCACGCTGCTCTCGCCCTTCGACCCGCTGGTGTGGGACCGGGCGCGGGCGCTGGACGTGTTCGGCTTCGATTACCGCATCGAGTGCTACACGCCACAGGGCAAGCGGCGCTGGGGCTACTTCGTGCTGCCCATCCTCCGCCGCGGGCGTCTCGTCGGGCGGCTGGACGCGAAGGCGCACCGCAAGGACGGGCTGTTCGAGGTGCGCGCCATCTACCTCGAACCCGGCGTCCGCGCCACGGACGCGCTGGTGGCCGACGTCGCGGGCGCCATCCGCGAGTGTGCCGCGTGGCACGGCGCGCCCGACGTCGCCATCCGCCGCTCCGATCCGCCCGAGCTCGCCGCCCGCGTCACCCACGCCCTGGCGGACGTCCCCGAGCCGGCGTAGCACAGCACGGCAGATGCACGACGGGCAATCGGCGGCGCGGCCGGAGCACATCGTGCGGGATCATCTTCCGTGGATGTCTGCTGTCGAGCGACGCGGATGATGAGGTGGATGCGAGGCTCGGTCGATCGGGACGATGGCCGATCATCCGCCGAGATGGTGAAGCGATCGGCCGCCGCTCATCTACCGGATGACCGCCGGGGAGCGCGGGCGATGTGGCGCGGAGATGGTGCGGTCCGGTCATCTACCGAAACCGGCCGTTCATCTGACGGAACGATGTACGGCCGTTTGCCTTCGCGGCGAGTGAGGCATACGTTCCCGCCGCGCCCGGAGGCGGAGTGGCGCTGTCGTTCACGGTGCGGCTGCACCGCAGGTGGAGCTCGGGAAGGGAGAGGTACGGTGGACGCGAATGCCTGAGCCGGTAGCGCCACGCCCCGCGGAGGACTCCGCGTGGGCGCCCCTGCGGCACCCGGTGTTCCGCACGCTTTGGATCGCGACCATCGCATCCAACGTCGGCACGTGGATGCACGACACGGCGGCCACCTGGCTGATGACCAGCCTCACCACCAGCACGCTAATGGTGGCGCTGATGCAGACCGCCACCAGCCTGCCCACGCTCTTCCTCGCCCTCCCGGCGGGCGCGCTGGCGGACGTGGTGGACCGGCGCAAGCTGCTGCTGGTCACCCAGGGGTGGATGCTGGTGGCCGCCGCGCTGCTGGGCGGCCTCACCGTGGGCGGGGCGACCACGCCGTGGCTGCTGCTGTCGCTCACCTTCGTGCTGGGGCTGGGCACCGCGCTCAACACCCCCGCCTGGCAGGCCACCACGCCGGACCTCGTTCCCCGCGAGGAGCTTGCGCCCGCCGTCTCCCTGAACGGCGTCGCCACCAACATCGCCCGCGCGGTGGGCCCGGCGCTGGGCGGCGCGCTGGTGGCGGCCGTGGGCTCGGGCGGCGTCTTCCTGCTCAACGCCACGTCGTTCCTGGGCGTCGTCTTCGTCATCCGCCGCTGGAAGAGCGCCGAGCGCAGCAGCGTCCTCCCCGCCGAGCGCGTGGCGGGGGCCATGCGCGCGGGCGTCCGCTACGCGCGGCACTCGCCGGCCGTTCGCGCGGTGCTGGTCCGCACCAGCGCCTTCATCCTCTCCGCCAGCGCCGTGTGGGCGCTGCTGCCGCTGGTCGCCCGGCGCGAGCTGGGGCTGGGAGCCATCGGGTACGGCGCCCTGCTGGGCTCCATCGGCATCGGCGCCATCCTGGGTGTGGTCGTGCTGCCGCCGGTGCGCCGCAGGCTGTCTACCGACCAGCTCGTCACCGTGGGCAGCGCCGTGTACGCCGCCTCGACCGCGGTGGTCGCCTTCGTGCCGCACATGTGGGCCGCGTGCGCCGCGCTGTTCGTGCTGGGGATCGCCTGGATCGCGGTGATGCCGGCCTTCAACGTCGCCACGCAGCGCGCCGCGCCGGACTGGGTGCGGGCGCGCATGCTGGCGCTGTACGTCCTGGTGTTCCAGGGCGGGATGGCGCTGGGCGGCTTCGTGTGGGGCCTGGTGGCCACCCACGCGGGGCTGCGCGTGGCGCTGGGCACCGCCGCGGGCGTCCTGGTCGCAGGCCTCGTCACCGCGCTCCGCTGGCGCCTGGCCGACGGCGAGGACGTGGACCTCACCCCGTCCGGCCACTGGCGCGACCCGGTGGTGCACGGCGAGCTGCACCCGGACGCGGGCCCGGTGCTGGTGACGGTCGATTACCACGTGCGGACGGAAGATGCGGACGCGTTCGTGCGCGACATGCGCGAGATGGGAATCCTGCGGCGGCGCGACGGCGCCATCAACTGGGGGATCTTCCGTGACACGGCCGACCCGCGCCGCTTCGTGGAGACCTTCATGGCCGAGAGCTGGGGCGAGCACCTGCGCCAGCACGCCCGCGCCACCGTTGCCGACCGCGAGGTGCAGGACCGCGTCCGCGCCTACCAGATCGGCGGGGAGAAGCCCGCCGTCTCCCACCTCATCTACGCCCCCGTCCCCGCCGGCAGCGACCCCGTCGAGAAGTAATCGCTGGGTAGACGAGTGCGCGGCTCGGGCGAGCTGCGGCGGGACGACTGGCGGGTAAACCTGCGACCGTAAAAGCAGAAAGCCCGCTTTCGCGGGCTGCTGCAACAGCGTTCTCGCGCTGCAATGTGCGTCGTTTGAAACGCCGCCGGACTGATGAAACACCCGGCTGCCAACTGCGGTCGTCTTTGGGACGAGGCGTTGGAATTCGGCGATGATCTCGCCCAACCGCACGATCCGCATCCTCCCCACCCCGCACCATCCTCCCTCAACCCGCCCGGCCCGCAGCGCGCAGCGCGAGTTGCCAGCGCCCCGGCTGCGAAGATGCCGTTCGCAGAGCGCGGCGCTCCCAGCATTCTCCACCACCGTGCCTTCCCCCGCTTGCGGGGGAGGGCAGGCGAGTTTTACGAGCCGGGTGAGGGCCTTCTACCGCGCCGCGGCGCAGTTCGCCTCGATGGTCGCCGCGTCCAGCGCCACGCGGCGTCGGGTCGCGGTGCCCTCCGGCGTCTTGGGCTGGTAAGAGCTCTCGGCGCGCACCTGGTACAGGCCGCTGGTGCTGGGCGTGACGGTGAGGCGGTCGCTCGTGCCCGCGCGCTCGGCGCGCAGGTCGGCGTCGCTGCCGTGAACGGTGTACCCCAGGGCTGTTGCCTGGGCGCGCACGCAGGCCAGGCCCGCGCTGGTGGCGGGAACGTGGCTGAGGCTGGCGGTGGTCTGCACCGACACGCACGCGGACAGCGCCGCAGCGGAAGCCAGGGCGAGGAAGCGCTTCATCACTGGTCTATCTCCCGGAAAGAACGGAGCGTGGCTCGCGCCGGACGTCTCCCGCCCGGCCCATTCACGCGAATCTAGCATCCCCCGCCAACCCGTGCGAGCACCCGTCCGGCCATCCACCGCCGTGCTGGTGCAACTCACAGCGGCATCGGGAGATGTGCGGCGGGCCGACTCGCTGGAACGATTGCAGATGTGCGGTATGCTCCGCACGGATGCGCAGCGGTGGACGCGCGTCGCATCTCCGGATTCGAACCGCCTGTCGCGACCGCGCGCGGCATTGGTAGATGCGCGGCGAGCCGGTAGATGTACGATGAGTCGACGGATTTGCGGATGCGCCCGATCTGGGAGGCGGTGCTGCGGAGCCGGCGTTTGGCCGGCGGAGCTTCGTCGAGTTGCGGATCGCGGGTGCTGCGGAGAGCGGATGGAGGTCAGGCGGCGGGGGCAATGCGGTGACGGGCGTGGGCCTCGTGGGGCGCCGCGGCGGCGCGCTCGCGAGGCTCGTGGTCGTGGGGGGCCAGGCGGAACGTGCCATCTACCGACGTCAGGTGGCGCGTGCCCGGCGCGGCGCCCAGCAACACCGGCGCGTACCGCCGGTGGAAGACCGGCGCCAGGCGGCGGCAGAATTCCTCCTCGGTGCCGCCGCGCGCCACGAAGCGGCGCATCAGCGCCACCTCCAGCGCGAGGTACGCGGCGAAGCGCGTGGGATAAGCGGCTACGAACTTACGGGTTAGCTCCATCGTCTCCTGCCTTTGTTTCCGCACCTTCCGTCATCCTGAAGGGCATCAAGCATGCCGCCGCCGGATCCGCGCAAACACTTGTAAATCCGCCACATCGTGAACATTCGCGCCGCGCGATCTGCCGCCGGCCGTGCAATCTGAGGACACCGCGCCTCCCCTCCAGGGTACATCTACGAGTGGCTGGCGGGCACCGTTTCGAGCGGGCACGCCGCAGCCGCCCATCCGTACAACGAACCACGGCCGCGAAGTCGAACGCCGGCCTGCCGATCATCCGCCCGGCCCGCCCCCAAGCAGCAGATGCGTGACATGGACGAAGTTTTCGCGCGGCTCGAGACCTCCGCCTTCCGGCGGCGGTTCCGCCTGCGCGGGCGAGAGCTGGACTACCTTCGCGAGAAGGGCCTGGCGACGGTGATGGAGCACGCCGCCGCCTTCATCGCCGAGCGCCTTGCGCCCGCCCAGCCCGCGAACGACGGCAAGCAGACGCCCATGCGCAACCACCCCGCGTTCGTGGCCCAGCACGCCACCGGCACCTGCTGCCGCGGCTGCCTCGCCAAGTGGCACGCCATCCCGAAGGCCCGCCCCCTCACCCCCGCCGAGACCGACTACGTCCTCGCTGTCCTGGAGCGCTGGCTCGCCCGCCAGGCGGGTTGGCCGGCCTGATCCCGGGAGATGCGGCGCGCTGCCAGACGTCGTCTCGCTCACGAATCCCCGGCGCGAGGCAACCTTCGCGACGGGCGGTGTATCCCACGTCACGGTAGATGGATGGACGGCGCGCGCGGGATTCTCCCGGCGCGTGCACAACGAGCGGGAGGCGGGACGATGCGGATGCTGAAGGAGATCGCGGCGGGCGCCGCGCTGGCGGTGGGACTGGTGCTCGGCCCGGCCGCGCCGGCGGCCGCGCAGACTGCGCGAGCCACGCGGGCCGACACGCTCTCGCTCTCGGCTGCGGGCGCGCAGGCGTACGCGAAGCTGCACGACGCCGTGACCTTCGAGAGCGCGCGCATCGGCTTCGCCGCGCTGGAGTCGGAGAACGCGAAGGCATTCCGCGCGCTGCTCGCCGAACGGTCAGCCGCCGCGGCTTTCGCGCGGCTGGCGGCGGAGGGGAAGCCGGCCGGACGCCTCTACGGACTCGCGGGCCTGTACCTGGCCGACCGCGACGCGTACACCGCCGCCGCGGCCGGCTTCCGGCGCGATGGCACGCAGGTGCACACCATCAACGGCTGCGTTATGTGGCCGCGCTCGGTTCGCGAGGTTGCAGCGTTCATCGCCAGCGGGCAGATCCCCCGCGAGCTACAGAG
>DASRQW010000392.1 GCA_035696245.1 Longimicrobiaceae bacterium
ACTGAATCTCCCTCTACGCTGGGCGTGCTCCTGTGGGCGAGCGCGCGAGATGTCCGGCTCTGGTCAGAGGTCGAACCCGGCGAACGCGGGGGTATGTTCGCCGATGGTGCGGCGTCACTCCGGCTGCAACACATCTTCACCACGCCGTGTGACGCGGAAATCGCGTCGCACCTCGGCGCCATCGCAGCTCTGCTTATCAGCCCGGAGACGGTGACCGCCTCTGATCTGGTGTCTTCCTGTTCCCACGTGGCCCGGTGGGCAGCGGGGAGGAAGCTTCCCAAGGCGGCGCTGGCGTTCTCGCAGGCGGCAGCGTTCGTGGATCGGAACGACGCTGCGCTCTGTCTACTCGCTGGGCTTGCGGCGGTGCAGGCGAAGGAGCTTGTGCGCGCCGACTCATGGTTGCGCCGCGCCGTGGGCCAGGCGCGCAGGACGGACCGCCAGGTCTACGCCCTCGCGCTCGCCGCCCTGGCAAAGCTCCTGTTCGACCACGGCCAGCGTGTCGAGGCGCAGCGCCACGCGGCGAAGGCGATACGCGCTGGACGTCGCTACGGGTGCTCGGAGGCGCGTGCCCAAGGGTTCCACGTCCTGTTCCGCCTCGCCGCCGGGCTGCGCCAGTACGAGGACGCGGACCGGCATGCACTGGCCGCGATGAACGTCTACGGTGCGAACCACTCCGTTTATCCTCTGCTCGTGCTGGAGCTGGGCCGCTCGTACGTGCGTCGGGGCGATCCCGCGCGCGCGGTGGCGCTGCTCACCCCTGACCGCATGTCTCTCTTCGACCGCGCGCAAGCCGTGGAAGCGCTCGCGCTTCTCTCGCTTGCATCCGCACGGATCGGAGAGCGGGCTCAGTTCCAAGACGCGTGGTCGCGCGCCTGGGCTCTCATCCGCCGGATACCCGAAGGCGCGGTGCCGCCAGGGGTGCGGGAAGACCTCACCGCCGCGGCGGAGTGCCTGGGCGACACGGACCGTGCGCACCGGTCCGCGACTTTGCGTGACGAACGGAGCCGCACATGAGGTTCGCGCGCCTGGGCCGCACGCGTCCACCTACCCGCTCGATCCCGAAGCGTGCCGACGATGTCCGGATCATCCGCATGGACCTGGACGGATCGGACTTGGCACCCGCGGCACGCACGCTCTCCGGGGCGCTCGCCAGCGTCCGGCCGTGGCTGGCTGGGAAAGACCCGCCGCGCTTCCGCCGGCACGGCCTGTATGCCTGCCTGCAACTGCGGGACGCGGTGTCCTGCCTCCAATACTTCTTTCGCAATCCCGTGACGCCGGACCTGCGGGCCAGTGCGGCGGCCGAGTGCCGGGAAGCCGCTGACCGACTTTGGCGGCACCGCGGCATCTGGACGGCGGCGGCCTTCGTAGAGGCCGCCTGCCTCATCGAGCCGAACGACGCGCGGCACCCGCTGGAGCTGGGGCGGCTCTACCGCATGCGGGCCGACTTCGCCCGCGCTTGGGCCTGGTACGGCTGGGCCGCGCGGCTGGCGCGGCGTCACGGCGACGGCGCGACGCTCTCCACGGCACTCCTGCGGATGGGCAGGCTTGCCCACGACGAGGACGCGCACGCGCTCGCCGGGCGGCTCTACAAGCTCGCCCGCGCTGTCGCCCGCAGGTACGGATGCAGGGCCCAAGAAGGGGACGCGCTCGTCGCGCTCGGCCTGCTGCGGTACGCGCTGGATCACCGTGGTGACGCGCTGGAGCACTTCCGCGAGGCCGTGGACGCGTACGAGCCGGGCAGCGACCGGCTCCCGGTGATGGGTCTGCGTGTAGCGGAGCGGTGGCTTGCGGAAGGGCAGTTCAGGGGAGCCGCCGGGCTGCTCCTGCCCGCCGTCCACCACGCGAAGGGCGAGACGCGGCTGGCGAGCCTTGCCGCCGCGGCCCGCGCCTCGGCGGCCCTCGGCCTGGAATGGGAGTATGAAGGCTGCTGGTGCGGGACGTGGCTCCACATGGGATGCGGCTCAACAAGCGCACAGGTGGACGCCTCCATTCAGCTGGCTCGCGCTGCGGCGAACAACGGCGACTGGACGCGTGCCCAACAGCGCGCCTTGGCCGTCCTCAACGCAACGGCGCTGACGAACGACACCGACCGGGCTTCCATCGCTGGGCGTATGTTCGTCGCTGCGATGATGCCAAAGGAGGTGGGAGAAGCGGCCTGCGACGAGGCGTTTCCCGACCTTCGGGCCATCCGTCTCGGCCTCGTGGACGATTGGGAGGACGACGACGAGCCCGAGCCGTGGCTTCCCGTCGCGCCCGTGCGGGCGCTGGTCGATGCGTTCGTGCGGGCGCTCACGGGTGGGGCGCCCGCCGATCCTCACACGTTCGCGCCATGACACACGCTCTGAGGATGGTTCGTTGATCCCTTGATGCACCGCGTCCGGTGCTCCACTACCGCGGCATGTGGGACGGGCCGCGCACGTGCTTTCATCCGTCCCGTTGGGGAGGATTCATGCGACTACCGAAGTTCGGGGCGAGGCGCGCCGGCCTGCTGTTCCTGGCCGCCGCACTCGCAGGCTGTACCGACCAGCAACCCGCCGGACCGGCTGCGAGCCGCCGCGACACGGCGCCCGCGGAGGAGTGGTTCCGGGTCGGCTCCTTCGACCTCCCCGCGACGGGCGGGCCGGGGAACTACCCGCTGACCAGCACGGGTATCCAGCTCAGGGACGGGCAGCGCGCGCGGATCTCCGTCAGCGGGGAAATTACGCTCACATACAACGACGAGTATTCGTACGTGTGTGGGATCAAGGCCACGCCTCCGACGCCGCCGATTACCTGGCCCGCCTTCTGTGGCTCGGGTGCGCCCTACGACGGGCAGACGGCCGGTCCGCGCGGCTTCTCTGCTCTGGACGATGCCATGTGGGTGCAGGTGTGGATGCAGCGGCCGGACGGGCAGATGGGCCGCGTCGGGTACTACTACGAGGGCGCAGCCTTCCGCCCGGAGATCACCGGGCCGGGCACGATCTACGTCTCCCGTAACGGCTTCACCGGGTACTTCGAGTACAACGGGGTGTACGTGTGGAATACCAGCGGCACCAACATCGTCAGCGTCGAGGTGCTGAAACCGGTCGACGCTGGCTGCGGCGGTGCCTCGCTGAACCGTTCGGCAGGGGGTGCGCACCTCGACGTAGCCGGTGGCGCCTGCCCGCCCCCGCCTCCGAGCGATTCGCTGGTCGTGGAGTGCACAGGGGACAAGGGCCCGAACCAAGTCACGCGCGGGCAGGACCTCACCTGCACGGCGCGACCCGTTCCCGCGGGTGCGGCGCTGGAAATCCTGGGGTGGAGCTTCCAGGGTGGCGGAGGGCCGGAGATCAAGCCGGAGGCCGGCGAGGAACACGCCGCGACATGGGGCGGGAAGATGGTTGTGAGCGGTACGATTTCGGTGAGCGGCACGGTCGACGGGCACTTGCATACGGCTCAAGCCAGCGTGACGGTCACGCCGCGCAGTGGTTTCCGGATGCACTACCCCGCTTCACCTCCGGAAAGCGCCTGGCATTGGGTCGGCAGCTTCGCGCCCGGAGATACGATCCTCCAATACCCGGTCGTTATCAGGAACGGTAAGATTGAAGACGGCTCGTTCGGCAAGTCAGAAGGTGCTTATCCTCAGCGGCCTTTCATTGACGAGGGTAGCGGGCCGAACGACGGGTGGCTGTTCGCGGGTGAACCCCCGACATTCAAGGGCGAGATGAGCATCTGGCTTAACCGTGCGATGTTGCACGATGACCCCTATTATCGTGCGCAGGTGGGAGACACGGGCGTGCCCGGCGTGAGCACCAGCGAGCGCAAGTGTGGGCCCGCGTTTATGGCCGAGGCGTTACGCCACACGACCGCTCACGAGCTTGGGCACTTGGAGGCGTGGAGGAAGTGGTATGAGTCGGATGCAGCAGGGGATCTAGTCGAAGGGTTCACGCTTTACGAGGGCAAGCAGTCCTCTTCCGTCGAAACCCTAGACGGCGCCTTCGTCCGCCCGCTCGGAGCAGGAGCGAATGCAGCGAGGGTACAATGGGATGCGAACAACGTTCTGAACGTTCCGTGTAACCTCCAACCGATCTTTCCCAAATGAAAACTCTTGTGAGGTTCACCCTCGTTTTCCTGCTCGGCATCCTAGCTCCGCGAGCCGCAGTCGCTCAGGCGAACCCGGATTCAATCAGGCTCCGAAACGCTTGCCGACTGGCTGAGCAGGCGTTGACGACCGGGCATCCGGCGCCGCATGTGGATTGGGCGGCTGGCATGATCCGCTCGTGCGGTGACGACGCATGGGCGCGCACCGTTGTTCTCCGGGTCCAGCGGCTCCGGACTTCCACGGATAAACTCGCATTGGTCGGTCAGTGGAAGGAAAGCCAATGGCTGCGTGACAGTACGTTTTTCGCTGCGGCGCTCGACATCGCCGGCGACCGAGGGGCGAGCGTTCCCGCTCGCGTGTACGCCTTCGTCGCCCTGACACGGTGGAACCACCCGGAGCACGATTCGGAATACCCTGGCTTCACTGGTGGTTTTACGCCCGGGATGGGCGTGCGAGGAGGGTGCTCGTTTCAGGCTTCGCAAGGGTATCACTACAGCGACACCCGGAGCCTACCGGCTAACCACACCGAGATCACCCAAGCGGTAGCGCGGCGGGTCGCACTCGACCAGACGGAACCGATTGACGTTCGAACCGCTGCGTCGTGCGCATATTCGCAGGATCAAACGTGGATGGCTCACGCGCTGGCGGGGATGCGGTAAGTACGCGGAGTTGCACCAGCATGGGCAGGATACGAACGAAGCGGGGCGCGTGAGAGCGAGCCCCGCTTCGTTCGTACTGTCACCAAAGCTGTCAACCGATGCGTGCAGGATACTCGGAACCGGGGGGATGCGCGCGCAAGTTGCTCGGACCATCTAGGGAAAATGCGCGTCCCGCCTGGAATTTCCTTCCGTAGCGGGTTGGCGGGCGCCCGTATATACTTCCGTCCGGGGTCTCCCCGCCCCGGCGTGAGCCTCGCGCCATCCGCGCACGCTGACGCACCACGCCGCGCGAGTCTCCCGCCGTACATCTTCAAATGGGTACAGCGAACCCCAAGTCTCGCGCCGATCCCCCTTCCCGGCAACTCGGCCGCCCCGCCGGATGCATCTCCGGCGGCGGAAGCCCGGCATCTACCGTCTGATTCCCGCCCGCACCGCGGCTTACTTCCTCAATGCCTTCCGCCTTCGTCTCGCCGACTCAGCAGACGAAAGGCGGACGTGCGGTGACGCGTCCGAGGCGTCAGCCCCGTGCGGCGAAGTGGCGGGCGAGGAAGCCGGGTGCGTGCGGCGCAGCGAACGACGGCTCGGCCGCGCCACCGTCCAGCGGCGGGCGGATCACGATGCCGAACGCGGCGGGCGCGGCGGCGGAGATGGCCTCGGCGGCGGCGCGTGCGATGCGGCCCGCGGCCTGGCTCTGCGTCGTATGCTCATGCTTCTCGTCCCTCAGGAATTGCGATGCCGGCGCGGGCACCCGCCCGGCCGGCATCCTCTCGCCGCGCAGCCTGCCCGCGCGGCCCGTGCTACCCGCGAGTCGCCCGGTTGCGCGGGGCCGGCGGCGGCGGGGCTGCCTGGCGCCGTGACCGTGGCGCCTCGCGCAGCCGCACGATCACCGTGTGGCGCGCGCCGGGGGCCACCGTCACGCTGTCTTCCTGCTGCGCGTAGCCGGGCAGCGCCACGCGCACCCGGTAGCGGCCGCTGGGCAGCGACACGAACTGGAAGCCGCCCGTCTCCTCGCTGGTGGCCTGGAAGCGCGCCCGCGCCGTGTCGGACCCCAGCACCTGCACCGTGGCGCCGTGCACCGGCCGGCCGGTGAAGTCCGTCACCCGGCCCACCACCCATCCCCCGCCCTGCGCCGCCGCCGGCATCGCGCCGAAGGCCAGGGCCGCGAGCAGCAGGGCCAGCCCCGCCGCACCGCACCGAACGCTACCGAACAGCGTGCTCATCGCCAGGTCCTTCCTCGCGCCGGCCGGTTGGGGCAGCCGCGGCCCCAACCGCAACCATGCGCATTACAGATTCACCGGCACCAACGCCGCCGCGGCCCGGCGGCTACGCTTCCCTGCGGAGCCTCTCCGCGTCCCGCTCCTGCCCGCACGCCTTCGCACGCCCCGCGACCTCGTGGAACACGTCGCGGATGGTCACGCCCTCCAGCACCTCGTGCATGGCCTCCTGCGCCCGCGCGAACACGCCGTTCAGCACCTGCTGGATGTTGCCGCCCACGTCGCACTCGCGGCAGGGCTGCTGCGGGTGCAGGGCGAACAGATCCTCCGTCTCCACCGCGCGGTACACGTCCAGCAGCGAGATGTGCTGCGGCTCGCGGGCCAGCATGGCCCCGCCGCCCACGCCCGGCTGCACGGTCACCATCCCACCCTTGCGCAGCGCGCCCATGATGCGGCGCACCACCACGGGATTGGTGTTCACGCTCCCGGCGATCCGTTCCGACGTGACGGCCTCGGCCCTGCGCCAGGCCATGTACGCCAGCACGTGCACCGCGACCGCGAACCTGCTGCTCATGGTAGGCATCCTCGCTCCCGTTAACTGCAACCAACGTAGTTACGGATAGGCACGCTGTCAACGGTCCGCATCCGCCGCGCGCATCCCCATCCTCG
>DASRQW010000393.1 GCA_035696245.1 Longimicrobiaceae bacterium
ACACGTTCACGGCCAGGTGGCGCATGGTCGGTCTCAAGTGTAGGGAATCACGAAGCCGGGCAGGCGGCAGGCGACCTGCACGGCACCTTCGAAGCTGCGGTGCCGCACCTCGTCGTCCACTAGGTGCGCCACGGCGGCGCGCTCGGCGTCGTCCAGCCCGAGCGAGCGGTAGAAGTCCTTGACCGACTCGATGCCCACGGGCGTCCCGTCGTCCAGCACGCAGAAGGGCTGGCGGCCGTGCATCATGGTGCGGGCGGCGTCCACGTGCTCCCACATCTCGGCCCACCGCCGCTGGTTGCGGGCGATGCGGGCGCGGTGCAGGCGGAACTCGTAGCAGTCCACCACCAGCGGGTGCAGGAAGGGCCGCAGCCCCACCGCCTCGGCCACCGCGACCTGCGCGCGCTCCATGGCGGCGTGCGCCTCCGGGAAGCTGCTCATGCAGTAGAAGTAGTAGCCCAGCACGCCGTAGTACCACCGCTCCAGCACGGAGCGCTGCGACGGGTCGCCGTCCGCTAGGGCCTCCATGCCGTCGCGCACGCTCTCGAGCAGCGCGTAGCCTTCGTCCAGGCGGTGCGCGCGCATGAGGTTCACGGCATCGACGGTGGCGTTCCCCAGCCCGATCCGGCGGTACTCGTCCAGCCATGCTTCCCCGTCCGCGCCCGTGCGGCGAACGAAGTGGAACCACATGTACCGGTCGCGGTCCGCCGCGGGGGCCTGGCTGCTCATCGCTCTGCGCCTCGGTGGTTCGTGTGCCGCGGAAGGTGTGGGTCTCCAGCGGATACCGCATCGTCGCTGCGGCCGGTAGACGGCAAACGGCAATCCCGGCGCCCGGCCGGCAGAGGAGGGAAGGTTCGGTTCGATGGCGGATCGGCCGGCGTAAGAACCGCGCTGGATCTGCCGATAGAAGATGCGCCGCGATCCGCATTCACCGTCCCGCATTCCTTCTCGCGCGTCCCGAGCGGAACCGCGGATGCGGGCCCGCCGCGGTGGCCGACCGCACTTTGCGGCCGGCCACGAGCTTCAGCGCATCGCCTCAGGCGTAGATCGGCTCGAGGGGAGCCGGATCCTTCGTCGGCGCCGCGCTCGAGCACGAGCTGCACGAGCAGCACGTGCCGCTCGACGAGTCGGCCAGCACGCCGCCCGCCACTTCCTCGTGCGCCGCGTCCGAGAGCGGCTCCACCTGCACCTCGTCCAGCCCGTCGTTCTGGATCTTGTCGTCCATCGTGTCCTCACCGGCAGAAGTGGATCACGCGTCCCGCGCCTGGGTGCGCGGAACGGACCTGCGGGGGGCGGGCGCCGGCGAGCGGCGTCCGCCCGGCTCCGTCACGCCGCGCCGCTGGAGCACGAGTCGCACGAGCAGCAGGTGCCGCTCGATGAGTCGGCCAGGGCCACGCCGCCCGCCACCTCTTCCAGGGCCTCGTCGCTCAGCGGCTCGACCTGCACCTCGTCCAGCCCGTCGTTCTGGTTCTGCTCGGACATGTCGGTTCTCCGTGTTGTGTCGTGGGATGAATGCGACCGTTCCATCGCCGTGCCGGTTCCGCCCGGAGGCGCGAACGCCTCCGCTGCGGAACGGAGCGGGCTCAGTACGCGCCGCTGGAGCAGGAGCTACACGAGCAGCAGCTGCCGCTGGACGAGTCGGCCAGCGCCACGCCGCCCGCCACTTCTTCGAGGGCCTCGTCGGAAAGCGGCTCGACCTCCACGTTGTCGAGCCCGTCGTTCTGGTTCTGCTCGGACATGCGTCCTCCACGGTTGAGATGTCCCTGCCGCTCCGCGGGCTGCGGCGCGGCTTACGGCCCCGCGGCGTGCGGGGCGGCGCCGGTGAGGGCCCTGCCCCCTACCCGCCTGGCGCGTCAGGTCGCCGAGCTGGAGCACGAGCTGCACGAGCAGCAGGTGCCGCTCGACGAGTCGTCGGCCGGCGGGATGATGCCGCCCGCCACCTCTTCCAGCGCCTCGTCGCTAAGCGGCTCCACCTGCACGTCGTCCAGCCCGTCGTTCTGGTTCTGCTCGCTCATCGTGTGTGCTCCGGTTGTGGTGAGCCGCGGTGCGGCTCGGGTGAAGACGCTCCGGCGCATCCGCCTCTCCAGGCGGGCGCCCGCGCGCCCTTCCGCTCGACTGCTACGCGTAGATGATGGGCTGCTAGGCCTCCGGCGGCGGAGCGCTGGAGCACGAGCTGCACGAGCAGCAGGTGCCGCTCGACGAGTCGGCGACCGAGCCCGGCAGGATGCCGCCCGCCACTTCCTCGAGCGCCTCGTCCGACAGCGGCTCCACCTGCACGTCGTCCAGCCCGTCGTTGTGGTTCTGCTCGCTCATCTGCTCGCTCCCGTGTGGTGAGCCGCGTGCGGCTCGGGTGAAACGCTCCGGGGACCCGCCCGGCTGGGCGCGGCGTACCGGGGCGCGCTTCCTTCCGGCAGTCATCCGCCGGGAGATCGGAGATCATCGTTGCCGGCCCAGTGCATCGGCCGGGTCATCATCCTTCAGCCGCCCGCGACGGCGGCGGGCATGCGGCGGCCGGGCGCGCGAACGGGTTCGGGTTCGGCCGCGCGGACGTGCGCCGGCCGCATCGCGAGCGAGTCCACCAGAAGCTCCACCGCCCAGCGCGCGCCGTCGCGGTCCGCCGGGAAGTGCGAGGCCTGCGGAAGCATCTCCACGAGGGACAGCGCCGCCACGCCTGCCGCCGCAGCGCCGCGGAAGAGGCCCACGAAGAGGGGCGAGCCGAAGTCGAGGTACTGGGGCTTGAAGAACTCGCCCGGGATGGGCAGGGGACGCTTCTCGAAGACGAAGACGTGCTCGGGGATGCCGCGCTCCATGCGCCAGCGGTTGAACGCCGCGAACGCCGCCGCCTCGTCGCCGCCCTCCAGCAGCGGCGCGACGACCGGGACGGGCACCGACCACGAGCGGCGGCGGATCACCATGTCGCCCAGCAGCGTGCGGCGCGTGACGGAGATGCCGTCCACGTCGTGCCGCGACGGCGCGGGCAACACCGTGTTGGACTCGCTGGGGCCCCACACCGCCAGGAACTTCACCAGCGGCGGCATGCAGTCCTCGAACGCCTGGCCCAGGTGCAGGGCCACGTACCGCCGCCCGTCGCGCCCCCGCAGGCGCGACGTGCCGTCAGGCCCGTCGAAGCTCACGCGCAGGTCGCGCAGGGTCACGCGGCGGTGCTCGGCCACGTGCGCCTCGGCCCCGGGGAGGGCGAGCACGGCCGGCGTCTGCACGCCGTGGACGTTCATGGTGTCGCCCTGGATGCACTGCACGTCCAGGTACTCCACCGTCTCGCCGTCCATCTCGAAGGTGCCGCGGGCCGCCAGGTGCGCGGTGAAGCGCTCGCGCGAGCGGGGGTCCATCGCCATGGCGAAGCGGCTGGCGTAGCGGCCCGTGCCTTCCTTCAGCCGGTTCATCATCCACAGGCTGCCGTCGGCGCTCGCGGGCTGGAGCAGCAGCGCGGCCCCGGCCTGCGGCGTGGTGTAGCGCGCCGGCACCCGGTCCAGCAGCGCCGACACCCGGTCGCCCAGCAGCCGCTCGTCGTCGCCCTCGCGTACCAGGCAGCCGGGCAGGCCGTCCAGCACCACGCGCCGCCAGCGGTCCAGCTCCTCCGCCTCCGCCAGTGCCATGGGGTTCCACGTCTCGGCCCAGCGCTCCGTCATGCGCACCGCGATGCGGAAGCCGATGTAGTCGCGGAAGAGGGACTGCGCCGCCTGGAGCAGCTCCAGCACACCCACCTCGCGGCGCCCCGGCCACCGTTCGGCGGCCAGCGCGGCGAGGGCGTGGTGCAGCTCGTGGCGGTGGTCGAAGAGCCAGGTCAGCCGCACCAGCGGCTCGGCCTGCCGCACCAGCGCCTCCGCCGTCGCGACGGAGAAGCCGACCACGGCGGCCTCGCCGTCGTCACCCGGCTCGGGGCGGAGAAAGACGTCCTCGTAGAAGTTCTGCTCGGTGGGACGGTCGTAGCGCGTCTCCGCGTCCATCCCACCGGCGACCGCCGAGGTGCGCCACAGCTCGCCGATCATCTCCTCCATCCGCCCCACCTCGGCCGCCGGATCGGAGGACGAGACGAAGCCCTGCTCCACCTCCAGCAGCCGCTCCAGCGCGTCGGCGAACGGCTCCAGCTCCGGCGCGGCGAGCGTGCGCAGGTGGCGGAGCATGTGCTTCTCCATGTGCCCCGCGTTGGCGGGCCAGGGCGTGCCGAACTGGAGGAAGCCCACGCCCAGCAACCGGTCGACCGCCGTAGCGGCCGACGGGGCGCCGCCGGACTCCGCGTCGAGCGCGCCGACCAGCTCGGCGTAGGTGCGCGGCCCCTCGTTCAGCAGCTCGGTCAGGCGCGGGACCACGGGGCTGCGGGGCGAGACGGTCATCAACGTGTCGCGTACGTAGATCCACCTCTCCCGCGCCTCGTCCATCTTCCAGTGGCTGGGGCAGAGGTAGAGGAAGCGGCCCGGCTCGATCTCGGCGGCGGAGCTGTTGAGCAGCACCGGCAGCGACCCGCGGAACCCAGGGTGGCGGCGCAGCGCGTCTACGTGCTGGTGCAGCAGGTAGCGTTTGAGTCGCAGCAGCGAGCGCTGGCGCCAGCCGCCGCCCTCCAGCCGCAGCTCGCCCGGAGCCAGGTCGCCGCGCAGCTCGCCCAGCGTGAACGGCGTGAAGGTGGAGAAGGGCGAGATCTTGACCGCGGCGCGGCTCACGTAGCGCAGCAGCGCCTCTTCCGCCCGCTGGTCGCGGCGGGTGCGCTGCGACGGCGGCGTGCCTTCGAGGCGCCCGCGTGCGCGGAGCAGGTCGGGGCTGGAGAGCGCCAGCCCGCGCATGAAGCTGCGGTTGCCGAAGTGCCGGACGAGGGCGGTGCGCTGCCCGTCGCGCGCGGCCTCGTACGCCAGGCGGAACTCGGCCTCCGCGCCCGCCAGCCGGTCCTCGGCCGCGGCGAAGCGGTCGGCCGCGGACCCGGCGGCGGCGCGGACGACGTCCCACGCGGGGCCGGAGCGGTGGCGGGCGACGGAGCGCCCGTTGTGGGCGTCGCGCTTGACGGAGAGGAGGACGCGGCGCGCTTCGGAAGATGCGGACGGGACGGCGGCGTGGAGCCGGTCGACCAGCTCGGCGCGGGCGGATTCGAGCTCCGCCTCCATCGCGGGGCGGTCCGGCAGGTTCTCGCAGAGATCGGTGGAGAACTCCTCCAGCACGTCCACCGGCAGGCCCGAGAGACGGGCCAGCACCGGCGCGGGCTGGAGCGACGGGGCGGGGCTTGCCATGCGCGTCACGCTCCCGCGACGGCGCCGGCCGCGGCGCCCTCGGTACACGCCGCGCGCAGGACGAGGTGGTGGGTCCACGCCTCGTCGGTCATCTTCACCCCCGCCTGGTTCGCCAGCCCGTGCAGCACCTTGAAGACGCCGGGGAACGCCACGTCGGCCGCGAAGGGATCGACGTCGTACGCGGGGTCGCCCCGGAAGCGCTCCATGTAGGCGACAAGGTCCGCCACGGCTTCGCGCCACGCGCCCCACGCTCCGCCGGGCGCGGCGCCGGGCTCCGCCCCCCACTGCGCCTCGGCGGCGCGGCCGATCTGGGCGGCACCGGGCCCCATCGCCTCCACGCGCGAGTCGTAGTGGCCGACGAGGTCCACCCGCGCCTGCTCGCTGTTCAGGCTGAAGCGCAGCAGCCAGTCCCGGTGGTAGCCCAGATAGCTCTCCCGCAACGCGGGCGAGAAGCGGGCGCCCGCCAGCGCGCCGATCACCGCACGCAGCAGCAGCTTCTGGCGCGCGGCGCCCGGGAACTTGCCCGTGGCGTCCGGCTGCAGGCCGTCCAGGACCAGGTCGGCGCCGCGGGCGAGGCAGAGCGTGGCGCGCGCCGCGTAGCCGTCGTCGTCCGGCAGCGGCTGGGGGCCCAGGGTGACCGGGCTGCGCCGGTAGGTGGTGAGGAGCAGCGTGCGGTCCGGCAGGTCGCCGCCGCCCTCGTCCTCCGCGTCCACCGCGGGCGCGTCGTTGCGGCTCAGGCGCGGCAGCTCCGGATCCGCCGGCGCCAGCGCGGCGAAGTGCGCGTTCGCCGCCTCGCCCAGCAGCCGCTCGGCCAGGCCGCGGTGCGATGCGGGGCCGTGGACGCGGAGCTTGAGATGCTCGCCGCGGCGGGCGTAGCGCACGCCCCACACCGACCACTCGCCGTCCGGATCGGCCTCCGCGAGCCGGTCGCGGAAGGGGCGGACGACGCCGTGCAGGAGCTCGTCCAGCCCGCCGGCGGAGTACAGGTTCGCGGTGAGGATGGGGTCGGGTGCGTGCATGCGCGCGTGGACCGGGTTCGGGGTCGGGTGCACCATGTCAGGCCAGGAGCAGCGGCGAGGGAACGGCGTCCGGCCGCGCGAGCCGCAGCAGTGCCATGCCGACTCCGGCGAGGCCGCGGAAGAGCGACGAGCGGACGCCTTCCGGCTCGTCGGTGCGGGCCAGCACGTAGCCGCCGGCTGCATCCGCCCGGGCGATGGAGCGCGCGGCGAGGCCGCGGGCGTGCTCCAGCGCGTCCGCATCTCCCGTGGCGTGCCCGGCCGTGACGAGGATCTCCACCCGGCCGAAGTTGCCGCAGCACAGGTGGTCGATGGGGCAGTCCGGCAGCAGGCGCGTGCTGCGCAGCGTGCGGCCGATCTCCGCGCGCACCTCGGCGTCGTCGTATGCGCCCAGCCCGCCCGCGCGGCCCAGCGCGATGCCAGGCGCGCCGTGGCACCACGCGCTCTGCTCCAGCGGCCGCTCGTAGCGCGGGTTCCACCAGTTGTCGGTCTCTCCGTCGTAGAGCCCGCGCTCGAAGGCGATGCCCTCCAGGGCCGCGACGCGCAGCTCCTCGCGCCCGGTGCGCTCGTACAGCCTCATCAGCGCGAGGGCGACTCCCGTGGCGCCGTGCGCGTAGCCGCCCAGCGGCGGCCAGTCCCGGCCGGGCCAAGCGCGCGGCCGGCCCGAGTACGACGTGCGCCGCTCCAGCAGGTGTGCCGCGCAGTCCAGCGCGATCTCCACCGGCGTGGCGTCGGCCGTATTGGCGCTGGAGCACAGGCCGTCCAGCGCGAGCAGCGCCAGCACCGCCCCAGCGGATCCGTCCGTGACGTCCAGCCGGTCGTCACCGGCGATGCGCTCGCGGGTGAGGAGAACCGTGGCCAGGTGGGCGTCGCGCACCAGCTCGGGCTCACCCATCCACTCGCCGATCCGCGCCAGCCCGTACACGAAGGCGCCCGCGCCGGTGAGCCCGCCCGTGCCCAGCCGCAGCCTGCGCGCGCGGTCCGCGTCGGCGGCCAGCGCGCGCACGGTGCGGCGCAGCGGCGCGACCGCGCGCAGCACCAGCGCGCGGTGGCGGCCGTCGCCGTGAACGCGGTCCAGCGCGGCCAAGAAGAGGGCGATGCCCAGCGTCCCGTCGTAGAGGGTGGGGCCCAGCGGCGCGCCGGTGGTGGGGGAAAGCCAGGTGGCGCTCCCGTCCGGCTGCTGGACGGAGCGCTCGTTCACGACCTCGCCTATGCGGGTCGCCTCGGAGATGAAGGCGGTGTGGCCGCTACAGTCGCCCTCGGGGTCGGCGAGCTCACGGGTGCCCTGGAGGGGCGCGGCGGACGGGATCATCTGCGCGAGTGTCGCCATGGGGCGGTGCGTCTCCAGGGTACGGCTGCGCGCTCGGGACGGCAGCGGGCGGAGTCCGGGGCGGCGAAGGGCGCGCACCAGGCCGAGTGTGCCGGCCGGGAGAACGCGCCCTATCCGCCATCGTGTGCCGTCCTGGAGGCAACGCCTGTGCCCCGCTCCCCGTTTGCGTCAACGTCTTGCGACACAGGCGTTTATACGGTCCACCGCCACGTCTCGCACGCTCCCGATGCGCGCACCGCCTCTACATGCTAGAGCGATGGCGCGCTCACTCGCATGGCCGCGCGGGCGCGATCGCATCTGCCGACCAACGCCAAGAGACAACGACCCTTCACGGTTGGGGGGGAAAACGCAAAGCCGCCGATCCCAGCGGGAACGGCGGCATCGTAGGCCGAAATCTACATCTACAGTTCGGACTTATTCGAGCACGCTCGCGCAGCGGTATCTACCGATCACCGTAGATGAACGCGTGCGTCGGAGCCGATGTCGGGAGATCGAGTGTACCGCGGCCGACGATCAGCACGCACTGCCAATCTTAAGAAGACCGTTAGCCGGGGGGAAAGCCAGGCGGGAGATGTGAGAGAGATGGACGACCTCCGCCGCCGGCCGGGAGGGGCTCAGGCGGCGGAGGGCTCGGCGCGGTGCTCGGCGGCGCTGGCGTGGTGGCGCAGGGCGCGCAGCACGTCCTCGCCGTAGAACATCGCCACGTACTTGGCCTGCACGTCGGTCACACGGCGCACCGCCCACACCAGCTCCACGTAGTTGGGCTCCGCGGGCGGGTGGAGGACGTGCATGCCGCACTCCGCGGGCAGGTGGCTTGCCTTGCGGTTGTTGCAGACCGAGCAGGCCGTGACCACGTTGTGCCACGTGTTGTCGCCCCCGCGCGAGGTGGGGAGGATGTGGTCGCGCGTGAGGAACTCGCGCGAGCGCAGCTCCGAGCGGTGGCGGCCGCAGTACTGGCAACGGTAGTGGTCGCGGGCGAAGAGGAAGGTGTTCGTCACCTGCCGCCGGAAGCGCCGCGGCACGTGCACGTAGCGCACGAGGCGGATCACCAGCGGGCAGGCGATCTGGTGGCGCGACGAGTGGAAGACGCGGGCCTGGTCGGCCTCCAGCACCTCGGCCTTACGGTCGAAAACCAGGCGCAGCGCCCGCTCTATGGGCAATATGGTGAGCGGTTCGAACGATGCGTTGAGCGCGAGACACCCCATGACGCGGTCCTCTCCGTGGTTCGCGGTTCCCTCTCTACGATCCCGGCCGCCTCCGCCACCCCTGCTTCCCTGTGGAATATCCAGACCATCGCGTCCGCCAGCGCCGTTCCCGCCCGCTGGCCGTGCCACCCGGAACGAAGAAGCCCGCGTGAATCCTTACGGAGACACGCGGGCTAAGCGATTGCACGGGAGATGGATACCGATACTGAGCCTGCGTATTTGGACGGACGCGCTCCTCGCCCTGCGCGCGCCGGAGCGGGCGGGGTGAACGTCCCGGCCGGCCGAAGCCGCCGGAGAGCCGTTGGGAGAGGAAGATACCAAGCCGACGTCCGCGTTCCGAGAGGTTCCAGGCACGCACCCGAGCTTCCATCAAACATGCCAAACGCCCGCCGAAACGTCAAGCGCCACGCGGGCTGCACCGTAACGAGTTCGTCAGTATTCCTTGCCGCAGCCGCGACAGTGCGTACCGACGTGGCTTCCCACGAAACCGGAGGCCGTCAGCAGTGCGAACCGTCCGCAGAACGGACACCGGAAGACGATGAACTGGAGCACCAGGAAGACTAGAAGTCTGTTGAAAATCGGGTGCTCAGAATCCGAGAACTGTGCTCACAGGCGATCTCGGGTCGGTCGTGCGAGTGGGGTTCAGATCGCTCGGATCGGCACGTCTGGAGTGTGACGGGAGCGTGTAGGGACGACGAATGGCCCGTGTCGGGGTGCAGGCCCGGGCCGCCCTGCCTGGTCTGCGGTTCTGGAAGGCGGCGAGGCGCTTCAGGTTCTGCACGATCCCTGTGAGGTCGCTCTGCACCTGCACACGCCGGCAGCCGCGGCTGCGTGCCCG
>DASRQW010000394.1 GCA_035696245.1 Longimicrobiaceae bacterium
CGTGTCGCGCAGGTCTCCAACGCCTCGTTCGACGCGGCTACGTTCGAGGTCTGGGGTGCGCTGCTCAACGGCGCTTCCCTCATAGGCATCGACCGCGACGTGACGCTGTCGCCGCAGCGGTTCGTCGCCGCGCTTCGGGAGATGGACATCAACACGATGTTCCTCACGACTGCGCTGTTCAACCAGATCGCGCGGGAGATTCCAGACGGCTTCTCATCTCTCGACAACGTGCTGTTCGGCGGGGAGGCGGTGGATCCGTCGGCCGTGCGCGCGGTGCTGGATGGGGGCGGGCCGACGCGCCTGCTCCACGTCTACGGTCCGACTGAGAGCACGACGTTCGCGACGTGGCATCTGGTCGATGCGGTAGATGAGAACGCCGCGACGGTGCCCATCGGCGCGCCGCTGTCGAACACGACGACGTACGTGCTCGACCGCGAGATGCAGCCGGTTCCGGTCGGCGTCACGGGCGAGCTTTACATCGGCGGGGACGGGCTCGCGCGCGGCTATCTCGGCCGCGCCGGGCTGACGGCGGAGCGGTTCGTCCCGAATCCGTTCATCGACGGCCAGCGCCTTTACCGCACTGGAGATGCGGTGCGGTGGAACGCGTCCGGCGCCATAGAGTTCGTCGGGCGTTTGGACGAGCAGGTGAAGATCCGTGGCTTCCGCATCGAGCTGGGCGAGATCGAGGCGGCGCTGTCGTCGCATCCGTCGATCAAGGACGTGACGGTGATCGCGCGGGAGGACGTGCCGGGGAACAAGCGGCTGGTGGCGTACGTGGTCGCATCTACCGAATCGGGAGATGTGGATGCGGCGGCACTGCGTGCCCATCTCGCGTCGTCGCTGCCGGAGTACATGGTGCCCGCGGCGTTCGTGACGATGGATGCGCTGCCGCTGACGCCGAACGGCAAGGTGGACCGCCGCGCCCTTCCCGCGCCCGAGCACACGGGCGACGAGGCGAGCTTCGTGGCGCCGAGCACGCCGACGGAAGAGACGCTGGCGGCGATCTGGAGCGAGGTGCTGGGCGTGGAGCGCGTGGGGGCGAGCGACAACTTCTTCGCGCTGGGCGGGCACTCGCTCGTGGCCACGCGCGTGGTGTCGCGCATCCGCGAGGCGTTCCGGGTGGAGCTTCCGCTGCGCGCGCTGTTCGAGGCGCAGACGGTAGCCGCCCTCGCGGCCCGCGTGGACGCCGAGCAGGGCGGGGACGACGTGGCGCCGCCCATCGTCCCGGTGCCGCGCACGGGACCGGTGCCCGCCAGCTTCGCGCAGGCGCGCCTCTGGTTCGTGGACCGGCTGATGCCGGGCACGGCCACGTACAACATGCCCACGCCCATCCCGCTGCACGCCGATGTGGACGAGACCGTGCTGGAGCGCGTGCTGTCCGAGCTGGTCGCGCGACACGAGACGCTGCGCACCACCTTCGCCGCGGCCAACGGCGAGCCGGTGCAGGTCATCCACCCCGCGGGCGATTTCCATCTCCCCATTCGCGACCTGCGCCACCTTCCGCGCGAGTCCGCCCACGCCGAGGCCGCGCGCCTGGCGAAGGAAGACGCCGAGCGCCCGTTCGACCTGGAGGCGGGCCCGCTGTTCCGCGCGGAGCTCGTCCGCGTAGACGCCGACGTGTCGCTGCTGCTGCTCAACACGCACCACATCGTCAGCGACGGCTGGTCCACGACCGTGCTCACACGCGAGGTGAACGCGCTGTACGAGGCGTTCGCGGAGGGCCGTCCGAGCCCGCTGGCGCCGCTGCCGGTGCAGTACGCGGACTTCGCCGTCTGGCAGCGCGAGTGGCTGAGCGGCGCGGTGCTCGACAAGCAGCTCGCCTACTGGAAGGCGCAGCTCGCCGGCGTCCCCGCCGTACTGGACCTTCCCACGGACCGTCCGCGTCCCGCCGTGCAAACCTTCGGCGGCGCGTCGCGCTCCGTGGTACTGCCGCAGGCGCTGGTCGGGCGGCTGGAAACGCTCGCCCGCGACGCGGGGGCCACTCCGTTCATGGCGCTTCTGGCGGCGTTCAGCGCACTCGTCGGCCGCTGGGCGGGCGAGGACGACGTGGTGGTCGGCAGCCCCATCGCGGGCCGCAACCGCGCGGAAACCGAGGAGCTGATCGGGTTCTTCGTCAACAACCTCGTGCTGCGCACGGACCTCGCCGGCGATCCGTCGTTCCGCGAGCTGCTCGGCCGCGTGCGCGAGACCACGCTGGGCGCGTTCGCCCACCAGGACCTGCCGTTCGAGAAGCTGGTGGAGGAAACGGGCGCCGAGCGCAGCCTGAGCCACACGCCGCTCTTCCAGGTGCTCTTCAACCTGCTCACCGACGAGTCCGGCGGCGGCATGATCGCCGCCCCGGCCAGCGGCGAGACGGAGTCGGAGAGCGCGGGCGAGACGGCCAAGTACGACCTGAGCCTCACCGTGCACGGCAGCGGCGCCGCGACCGTCGCGTCGCTCCAGTACAACGTGGACCTGTGGGACGGCACGACCATCCGGCGGATGCTGCGCCAGCTCGTCGCGCTGCTGGACGCCGCCACGGCCGAGCCGGACGCGCCGCTCTCGCGCATCTCCACGCTGGGCGAGGACGAGCGGCAGACGATCCTCGGCGAGTGGAGCGGGTGCGCGACGGAGTACCCGCGCACCGCCGCGGTCCACACGCTGTTCGCCGCCCGTGCCGCTGTGCGCCCGGAAGCCGTCGCCGTCGTCTCGGAAGATGAGCGGCTGTCGTACGCAGAATTGGATGGCCGAGCCAACCGCCTCGCGCGGCACCTGGCTGCGGCAGGCGTGAAACGCGGGAGCCGCGTGGGCCTGGCGGTCGAGCGCTCGGCCGACCAGATCGTGGCGCTGCTCGCGATCCTCAAGGCGGGCGCTGCGTACGTGCCGCTCGACGGCAGCTATCCCGCCGAACGCCTCGCGTTCATGCTCGCCGACTCCGCCGTCTCCGTGCTCGTGGTGGGAGATGCGGTGCCGGACGCGCTCTCGTCCTTCGTGGGCCCCGTCATCTCTCTCGCCGCCGATGCGGAGCGCATCGCCGCGCATCCGGCGGAAGCGCCGGATGCCGCGCCGTTTTCGGCGGACGAACTCGCGTACGTCATCTACACGTCCGGCTCCACGGGCCGGCCGAAGGGCGTCGCCGTCCCGCACCGCGCCATCGTGCGGCTCGTGCGCGGCAACGACTTCGCGGACTTCGGGCCGGAGCACGTCTTCCTCCAGCTCGCCCCCGTCGCCTTCGACGCAAGCACGTTCGAGGTGTGGGGCGCGCTGCTCAACGGCGCCAGCCTCGCCGTCTTCCCGCCGCACACCCCCTCGCTGGAAGAGCTTGGCGATTTCTTCGTCCGCGAGAAGGTTACGACGGCGTGGCTCACCGCGGGCCTCTTCCACCAGATGGTGGATGGGAATCTCCCCGGTCTCGCGGGCTTGAAGCAGCTCCTCGCGGGCGGCGACGTGCTCTCCGTCCCGCACGTCCGCCGCGTGCTGGAAGCGCATCCGCATCTGCGCCTCATCAACGGCTACGGGCCGACGGAAGGCACCACGTTCACCTGCTGCCACACGATCCGTTCGGAAGATGTGGAGCGGGCGAGCATCCCCATCGGCCGCCCGATCGCGAACACGCGCATCTATGTGCTGGATCGTGGGATGCAGCCGGTTCCAGTCGGCGTCCCCGGCGAGCTCTACATCGGCGGCGACGGGCTGGCGGATGGGTATCTCAACCGTCCGGAGCTGACGGCGGAGAAGTTCGTCGCCGATCCGTTCTCGTCCGAGCCGAACGCGCGTCTGTACCGCAGCGGCGACCGGGTTCGGTGGCTGGACGGCGGGACGGTCGAGTTCCTGGGGCGGATGGACGAGCAGGTGAAGATCCGCGGCTTCCGCATCGAGCCGGGCGAGGTGGAAGCGGCGCTCACGTCGCATCCGCAGGTCCGCGGCGCGTCCGTGATCGCGCGCGAGGACGTGGCGGGTGATAAGCGGCTCGTGGCGTACGTCGTGGCGGAGGGCGAGGCGCCGTCCGCGCGGGAGATGCGCGAGCACCTGGCCGCGCGCGTGCCGGAGCACATGATCCCCGCCGCGTTCGTCACGCTGGACACGCTGCCGCTCACGGCGAACGGCAAGGTGGACCGCCGCGCGCTTCCCGCGCCCGAGCTTTCCGGAGACGCCGACCGCTACGTCGCGCCGCGCAACGAGACCGAGGCCGCCATCGTCGCCATCTACTCCGACGTGCTGCGGGCGGAGCGCGTGGGCGTGCACGACGGTTTCTTCGAGCTGGGCGGCCACTCGCTGCTCGCCACACAGGCCGTCTCCCGCCTGCGCGAACGCTTCGGTGCGGACGTGCCTGTGCGCGCGATCTTCGAGGCGCCCACGCCCGAGCTGCTGGCCGTGAAGGTGGACGAGATCGTCGCCGGGGCGGAGGGCATCGAGGCGCCGCCGCTCGTCCATCGCGACACGGACGAGCCCGCGCCGCTGTCGTTCGCCCAGGAGCGCATGTGGATCCTGGACCAGATGGAGCCCGGCGGCACGCTCTTCAACATGCCGTCGCCCATGGTGCTGGACGGCGCGTTGGACGTGCCCGCGCTGGGGCGCGCCATCGCCCGCCTGCTGGAGCGCCACGCCGTCCTGCGCACCACCTTCCGGCAGGTGGAC
>DASRQW010000395.1 GCA_035696245.1 Longimicrobiaceae bacterium
GCCCCGCATCCGCCCTCCCATCCATCTTACGACCGAGTCGGAGAACCATGAACAGGTACGTCCTGGACCCCAACGAGCTGCACGTGGAATCGTTCGTCGTGCGGCAGCCGGTGCGCAGCTTCGAGCCGGCCACGTACGAGACGGACGCCGAGCACCTGAGCATCTGCCTGGTGAGCTGCGGCGGAAGCTGCGGCGACGGCTGCATCGCCACCGCGGTCTGACGAGCATCCGTCCGGCCCGCGCCACGTAGACGGACCGAGCCGCCGCTGCCATCGCATCGGCGGCTCGAATGTCCATCCACCGAATCGTCGTACCGTGTCGATCTACCGGCACGCCGGCGTACACCGTGGGTGAACCGCGCACGGGCCGCGGACCGGTAGGCAACGACCTGCGTGTCGCCCGGCGCCTCCGCTCGAAAGTGCTGCCCTTGGCGGTGTCGCGTCCGAACCGCGGGAGCACACGCAGGTGCTCCCCTGCCCAGCCGTCGAAGCGCGGCCGTCGCGCTCGCGCGAGGCGACGGTTCATCTGCCGCGCATCGCGTGTCTTCGCCGGGGGTTGGCGGGGTGGCAACGGGCGCGGAGTTGGTTAGATTACAAGCTGGCCGAAAACGGGATTGCGCGCCGCGGCGCCGCATCTTCCCGCACCGGCACCTTCGCCCGGATGGACCGCGCTTCCACGTCGAAGCCGCCGCCGCCCGGCCGCTCGCCCGCAGCTCTTCCGGAAGACGCGACGCCGAATGCCCCCCACTCCCGCCGAGATCCCCCCGCTCCGGGAAGCCTTCCAGCAGTTCGTGCGGCTGCTGCACCTGATCCGCGAGTACTGGGCGCCGCTCGCCAAGGGCATGGCGCTGGGGCTGGTCCTGGGCGTGTTCGGCATGATCACGCCGTACCTCTCCAAGCTGCTCATCGACCAGGTGTACCCGTCGCGCAACATCACGCTCATGCAGGTGCTGGTGGGCGGCATCCTGGCCATCAGCATCTCCACCTCGCTGATGGGCGCGATCCGCGGGTACTTCACCACGTACACCACGTCGATGCTCACCAGCGCGACGGGGCTGCTCTTCTTCAACCACCTGCAGCACCTCACGGTCCGCTTCTACGACGAGCACCGCGTGGGCGAGATCATGAGCCGTTTCGCCGACGTGCGGAACTCGCTGGCCAGCGTGAGCAAGGTCTTCGAGACCATCTTCGTGAACGGTGCGTACCTGCTGCTGGTGCCGCCGTTCCTCTTCCTGCTGCAGTGGAAGCTGGCCATCGTCTCGCTGGTCACCATCCCGCTCACGGTGCTGGTGACGACCTTCTCGGCGCGGGTGCTGCGCAAGTATTGGAAGCGCAGCGCGGAAGCGTATGCCGACCTGGGCGCCTTCCAGGTCGAGGTGCTCAGCCACGTGCGCACGCTCAAGTCGCTGGCGCTGGAGCACTACGTCTACCAGCGCGCCGAGCGGCAGATGCAGGACGCCCTGCAGGTGCAGCTTAAGGCCGGGGCCTACGGCCAGGTCTTCGGGATGCTGAACGGGGTGATCCGCGCGCTAGGCACGGCGGTGTTCACCTGGTACGCGTGGCGCCTCATCCTCCAGCAGGAGATGACGCTGGGCGACTACATCGCCTTCACGGCGTACATGGGCTACCTGTACACCCCGCTCACGCAGCTCACCACGCTCTTCTCGGACTTCCAGCAGAGCGCGGTGAGCCTGGGCCGCATGTTCGAGTACCTGGACCTGCCGGTGGAGCAGGACCCGGCGCAGGCGTACCTGCCCCCGGAGCCAGTGCGCCACGTGGTGCGCGGCGACGTGCGTGTGCGCGACGTGAGCTTCGGCTACTCGCCCGAGAAGCGGGTGCTCCACGAGATGAACCTGCACTTCCAGAGCGGCACCATCACCGCGGTGGTGGGCCCCAGCGGCGCCGGCAAGTCGTCGCTGCTGCGGCTGCTCACGCGCATGGAGGAGCCCACGGGCGGGCAGATCTTCATGGACGGCGTGCCACTCACGGAGATGTCGATCCCGGACCTGCGCCGCCAGATGTCGGTGGTGTGGCAGGAGTTCTCGCTCATGCAGGGCACCATCTGGGACAACCTGACGCTGGGCGCCGACGACCCCTCGCAGCAGCGGGTGGACGACGCCGTGCGCCTGTGCCGGCTGGAGCCGCTGATCGCCAGCATGCCCAACGGCTACCGCACCTCGGTGGCCGAGTGGGGCGCGACGCTCTCCGGCGGGCAGCGGCAGCGGATGGCGATCGCGCGGGCGCTGGTCCGCGACACGCCCATCCTGCTGCTCGACGAGGCCACCAGCAACGTGGACATGCAGACCGAGACCGAGATCCTGCGCGACCTGTTCGGGCGGCTGGAGGGCAAGACGGTGATCTTCGTGACGCACCGCGTGGGCACCGCCGCGCTCGCCGACCAGATCTGCGTGATCGAGGCCGGCCACGTGGTGGGCACCGGCACGCACGGCGAGCTGATGCGCGACAACGAGACGTACCGCCTGCTGCACGGCGGCGGCGGCCCCATAGAAGAGAGCCGCCGCCTGCGCGCGGTCCCGCAGAAGCCTTGAGGGACGGGAGATGCGAAGCCTGCCCGACGCGCGCGCGCGGCGCCACGAGAAGAGCGGCCCTCCCGGGGTGCCCGTGACCGGCCCCGGACCGGCCGAGAAACCCAAGCTGGTGCTGCGCCTGCCCACCATAGACGAGGCGGGGTCGCCGGGCGCGGGGTTCGTGCACGGCGCCGTGGGGTGGACGCTGGGCACGCTGGGCGCCATCGTCGGCGCCGGCCTGCTGGTGGCGTCGCTGGTGTCGATGAACGTGACCGTGAAGGCGCCGGGCAGCATGGAGCCCGTGCGCGTGTGGCCGGTGCGCACCACCGAGCCTGGGACCGTGGACTCCGTTCTGGTCGCCACCGGCGACACGGTGCGCAAGGGCCAGCCGGTGCTGCAGCTCGACTCGCTGCAGCTCGAGACGACGTTGCTGCAATTGCAGGCGCAGCTCCGCGCCGCCCAGATCGACCAGCGGCGCTCCGCCAGCGCCGCGCCGGTGGAGCGCCGCCAGCAGGGCGACAAGGCCGCCCAGGCGCAGGCGCGGCTGGTGACGGCGCGCGCCACCCTGCGGCAGCGCATGGTGGAGAACGACGCGGGCACGAACGTGGACTCGCTGCTCGCCGTGTACCGCCCCGGCCGCCACGTGGGCATCGACCTGGCCGTCGCCGAGGTGCAGGCGGCCGAGGCCGAGACCCGCCTGTCCAGTTCGCAGAACGACATCCTGGCGCTGGAGCGCTTCGACCGCGCGAAGAAGGGCACCGAAGAGGACCAGCTCGCCGCGCAGATCCGCGCCACCCGCGAGCGGCTGCAGCGCCTCACCGTGCTGTCGCCCACGCACGGCGTGGTGCTCACCGAGCAGATCGAGCGGCTGGGCGGCTCGTACGTGCGCGAGGGCGAGCTGCTGCTGGAGGTGGCCGACCTCGACGAGTGGCGCGTCAACCTGTACGTCCCCGAGCGCGACGTCCACAAGATCCGCCTGGGCGACTCGGTGCAGGTGGAGGTGCAGGCGTTCAACGCGGAAGACGAGGACCGGCTGCGCGGAAGCGTCGTCTTCGTCGCCCCCGAACCCGTGGGCGCGGGCCAGTCCACCAGCACCGGCGGGCCCGCGCCGGCGGTGCCCACGGGCATGGGCATGTACCGCGTGGTGGCGCGGCTGGACCAGAAGCAGCTCGCGCGCATGGGCGTGGAGAAGTTCCGGCGCGGCTACACGGTGCAGGGGCAGATCATCACCCGCTCGGGGCGCATCATCACCCTGCTGTGGGACTACCTGCACGACCAGCTGCGGGGGCGCGCGTGACGCCGGGAGCGAAGACCTCAGCGCCCGCGGCGGGCTGGCGACCCGCGCCGCCGGCGCCCCGGCCCGCGTGGGTGGACGAGGCGCTGGGCTCGCCCACGGGCGAGGGCGTGCGCGTGGGCGTGATCGACAGCGGATGGGACCGCACGCTGGGCGACCCGCGCGTGGTGCCCGGCGTGGGCCTGGTGGATCCGGCCGACGAGCTGGCACTGGGCCGCGACGACGACGACCACGACCGCAACGGCCACGGCACCGCCTGCGCCGACCTCATCCTCCGCATCGCGCCGCAGGCGGAGATCGTGCCCATCCGCGTGTTCGGGCACGAGCTGGAGACGTCGCCTTCCGTGCTCCAGGCCGGGCTGCGCTGGGCGGTGGAGCAGGAGCTGGACGTGGTGAACGTCAGCCTCGGCACGCTGCTGGAGGAGACGCTGCGGCCGCTGTACGCCATCTGCGAGGCCGCGCGGCGCCAGGGCACGCTCATCGTCGCCGCCGGGCACAACGCGAGCGACTGGAGCTATCCCGCGATCTTCGAGAACGTGATCGGCGTGGCGGCGGGCCGCTTCGACAGCGTGTTCGACTACCAGTACCGGCCGGACGACGCGATGGAGTGCGTGGCGTGGGGCGTGGAGGCGCGCGTGCTGGATCTGGGCGGCGGCCGCGTCACCCGCAGCGGCACCAGCTTCGCCGCCCCCAACATCGCCGGCATCGTCACCCTCATCCGCCATCGCCACCCCCGCGCGACGATCGAGGAAGTGCGCGAGATGCTGGCGAAGTTCGCGCTCGGCGAGCCAGCGCCCGCGTCCGCCGAAGACCAGATGCGGTAGGCGGACGGAACGCGCAGCACGGTCGCGGTACTACGGATGACGAAAGAAGGGCCGACACGCTACGTCGGCCCTTCTTTCGTTCATGGTGAACGCGGTGCGTGCGCCTCCGCAACGACCTCGCGGCGAACCCGCGTTGCAACACCAGGTGTTCGAGTCGGAGCGTCCGGGCAGCAGCCGCTCATCTCATACGACATCCGTGAGAATCGGTGCGGTCACCATCGCCCTGGCGGCTAAAGCCGCGGGCTACGACGGCACGAAGCCCAACTGCTTGGGCTGCTACCGATAGTCGAATCGCTTCGGCGAGACTCCGCGACAGCACGCCGATCTACCCGGATTCCGCATCATTCGCTGGATTCTGTCATCGCGGCGATGGAGGACCTGATGGCTTTGGTGACGGCGTGGGAGATGTCGGGGCGGGTGCGGTCGTCGGCGTCGAGGATGGACTTGACCTCGTCGGCGTCGGCGGAGTTGAGGCGGGCGCGGACGGGGTCGGGCAGCGTGTACTTGATGGTGGTGAGGATCTTCAGCTTCTTCGTCTCCTCGGCGGCGAGGAGGCCGCGGAGCGACATGCCGATGCGGCCGATGTCCAGCAGGTGCTTGGACGGGTCGGTGCGCTGCTTCACGATCAGCGCGGCGACCAGCTCTTCCACGTTCGGCGTGCCGCGCGAGGCGGCGCTCGCGACCGCAGCCTCCATCGAGCCCTGCGGCCACGCGGGCGGCGAGCCGGTGACGACGACGTTCATCGTCTCCTTCTTCATCAGCCCGAACATCACCTTCTTCGTCCCCTTCTCCAGCCGGATCGCGCCCGCCTGCTCGTTCGCCAGCAGCGCGGCGCGCACGGCGGCCACGGCCAGGCCTTCGTTGCCGATCTTCTTGCCGCTGGTGAGCACCTCCTCGCGCGGCATGAGGATGCCCGCCTCGGGCGCGAAGCGGTCGCCGAAGAGGATCACCAAGTCGCTAGGGGTGAACTCTGACGCGTTGCTGGACATCGGGCTCCACGCGGTCCGGTGAGATGTGCCGCGGCGCCGAAGCCGCGGAGGAACGGGAGGCCGCGCATCTACCGTAGATGAGCGGCCTCCGTGCGTCTACTTCACCTCCACGATGCGGCTTTCGATGCGCGGCGCGATGGGCTGGCCCTTGGCGTAGGAGGCCGCGAGCGCGTCGAAGGCGAGGTACTTCACGTCCGGTCCGGGCGGCACGGTGCGCGACGCCCGCTCGCGGAAGGTGTAGCCGTCGCCGCCGCCGAACGCGTAGTCCGGCACGGCGACAACGTACACTTTCGCCTCGTCCATCGGCGTCCAGCTATCCCCGTTCTGCACCTGCACGTCCACCACGCGCTGCCCCTCCGGCCGGCGGCGGTCGAAGCGGAACTTGAGGCCGGACACCTGCATGAAGCGCCCCTCGCCGCGCCCGCCGGACACCGAGCGCTCCAGGATGGTTTCGCGCACGTCCCTGCCCGTGAGCCACACCAGGCCCACGCGCGTGGGAAAGCCGAAGCTGCGCGCCAGGTGCTCCCAGCGGATGGGGCCGGTGAACGTGTCGTCGACCCGGATCGCGCCGCCGTTCAGGAACGCGAGGTCGGCCTTGGCGTCCGGGAAGGCGCCGCGCATCTGGTCCGCCAGCCAGCTCGCCCAGGTGCTCTCGGCGTTCCGCACCGTCTCTTCCGTGCCGTCCAGCACGGTGGCCGCGGTGCCGATGCGCGTGTCGAAGAACGGCACCTTCTCGCGGACGCGCGCGGCCCACTTCTCGGTGATCGCTGTGCGGTACGCGGGGTCGATGGCGACGGTGCTGTCCAGCGCCACCGCCTCGGCCCGCACGCGCGGCGCGCCGGCCACGCGGCCGAAGAACACCTTCCAGATGCGGCGGGCGTTGGAGTCGCCCTTGGTGATGAGCGCGGTGCTGTCCGTCAGCTCGTCGCGCTCCAGGTAGTGCTCGTGGCCGCCCGCGATCCAGAGGAACTTGGGGTGCGTGCGGTGCAGGCGGGCCACCTGGCGGTCCTGCGCCATCTCCAGGTGCGTGAGGCCCACGATCACGTCCGCGCCGCGCGCCTCCAGCTCGCGGATCTGGCGCTCGGCGGCGGCCACGCGGTCGTCGTCGGGCGTGGCGTACGTGCGCGGCGAGTCCAGGAACGAGAGCGTGAAGATGCCCACGCGCATCCCGCCGACCGTCATCACCGTGTCGGTGCCCACGCGCGCGTCGGCCATGGCGTCGCCGGTGTGGATGCGCACGTTGCCCGAGAGCCAGCGGAAGCGCGACGAGTCGAGCGCGGCGGCCAGCATGCCCGGCTGGCGCTCGTCGAACTCGTGGTTGCCGGGCACCACGACCAGCGGCGCGCGGGCGTTGAGGAAGTTCATCGCATCGATCATCTGCAGGCCGCCGAAGTAGCGGCTCTCCAGCGACGGGGCGATGAAGTCGCCCGCGTGCAGGATCATCACCGGCGCGCCGGTCTCTCGCTTCACCCGGCCCACCACGGTGGACACGCGCCCCAGCCCGCCCGCCGCGCCGCCCGCCACCGCGTCGATGCGGTAGATGTCGTTCAGCTGCACCACGGCGAACTCGGTGCGGAAGCTTCCCTGCGCCGCGGCTTGCCCGGCCGCGCAAGCGAGCAACAGGGCGGCAGCGGCGATGCGGCGAATGGGCGTGCGGTGGGCGGTCATCGGGATCGGGTGTGCGGGTCGGGAGATGGGCGGCGGTCCGGCGTCTCGCCAGCGGTTACGCTCGCCCGGCAGAACAGGCGTTCACACGATACGCGGGGCCGCGGGGAGTGACAAGCCCGCCCCGCATCAGGCGAGGCGGGGTGATGTGCATCGGCACAGATGCCCCTCCGTCGGCCGTCGTCCTTCAGCCAATCCTCGGCCGATCATCCACATGCATCCGGCAGAAGACAGAGCCGCACGCTTGACCGGATGCGGGATCGGTGCTTATCTCAGCACGGACGCATCCGCCGCGCCGCACGCCCCGCATCTCCCGAGAACCCACACGATGCCGAAGCTCAGTTCGCGGCTCGCCGCCGCGCTCGTCCTGGCCCTGGCCGCCGCACCGCCGCTCGCCGCGCAGAAGCACCCGATGACGTTCGAGGACCTGTCGCTGCTGCGCGCCGTGGCCGAGCCGCAGCTCTCGCCGAGCGGGCGGCAGGTCGCGTACACGGCGGTGACCACGGACTACGCCGCCGACCGCGCGAAGGCCGAGATCGTGCTGGCGGACGTGGCTACGGGCCGCACGCGGCGGCTCACGGCGGGCTCGTCGCCCCGCTGGTCGCCGGATGGGCGGACCATCGCCTTCCGCGGCGGACAAGGCGAGCGGAGCGGGATCTGGCTGTGGGACGTGGCGGCGGACAGCGCGCGGTTCCTGGCGCTGGTTCGCACGACCGAACACTTCCTGGGCCACCGCGCGGTGAAGGGCTTCGCCTGGTCGCCGGACGGGTCGCGCATCGCCTTCACCAGCGCGGACGCGCCCGCGCCGCCGCCCGCTACCGACGTGCGGGTGGTCACGCGGCAGCTCTA
>DASRQW010000396.1 GCA_035696245.1 Longimicrobiaceae bacterium
TCCCCTCTCCCGACGTGCGGAGGACAGGCTGCGGCAGTGGGCGCCCCACCTACCCAGCCTGCCTCAACCCTCCACGTTGCGCAGGATCACCGCTCCCGGCCCACGCATCTCCACCACGCCATCCGCAGTAACCGAGACGGGCTCGCCCTCTTCCGTCCTTCCGAACCGCGGTTCTTCCGTCGACAGAACCAGGTCCCAGCGGCAGCCGTCCGCCGGGCGCGTCTCGTCGTGCGCGGCGAGGTCGGCGCGGAGCGGGCCGGCGAACGAGGCTACGAGGAGCATCTCCACCCCGCGCTCGCCGGTGCGGCGGAGGGCAATGCCGCTGTCGTCCAGGGCGGCCACGGCGAATCCGGCTCGATCGCGGCGGGCGAGCGCGGGCTCGGCGCGGCGCAGGCGGAGAAGCTCGCGATAGAGCGCGAGGACGGGCGCGTGGTCCGCATCTCCCGTCTCTTCCCACCGTAGCTTGGAACGCTGGAAGCTGCTCTCCGCCTGCGGGTCGGGGATGTGCTCGCGCACCTCAGGGTCTGCGAAGGCGCTGAACTTCTTGAACTCCTCGCGGCGTCCCTCCGTCACCAGCTTCCCCAGCTCTTCCGGGTGGTCGGTGAAGTAGAGGAACGGGGTGGATGCGGCCCATTCCTGCCCCATCCACAGCATGGGTGTGTACGGGGAGAAGAGGAGGAGCGCGGATGCGGCGCGGTACGCGGGCGGATCGATCTCGTGGTGCAGCCGGCCGCCCAGCGCGCGGTTGCCCACCTGGTCGTGGTTCTGGATGCAGTGCACGAACGCCCGCGGCGGGAGCCCTTCGGTGGACGTGCCGCGCGGGCAGCCGCGGTTCTTCGAATGCTGCCCCCGGTAGAACCACCCCTCGCGCAGCGTCTCCGCCAACTCGCCCGCCGTGCCCGCGTAGTCGCCGAAGTACGACTCCGAGTCGCCCGCGAGCATGCGGCGGACCTCGTGGTGGAAGTCGTCGGCCCACACCGCGCCTAGCCCCAGCCCGTCCGGCTGCGGCGCCACCACGCGGCACTCGTTGCGCTCGTCCTCGGCGATGAGCGCGAGGTGGCGGGGCGCGGCGGCCTGCCGCGTACGCACGGCAAGCTCCTGCAGCACGTGCCACTCGGAGTCGTCCAGGATGGCGTGCGTGGCGTCCAGCCGCAGCCCGTCGGCATGGTACTCGGCGACCCAGTGGACGGCGTTGCCCACCACGAAGTCGCGCACGGCGCCGCAGTCCGGCCCGTCGTAGTTCACCGCGTCGCCCCACGGCGTCTTGTGCCGGTCCGTGAAGAAGCGCCCGCTGGTGAACAGCGGCAGGTAGTTCCCCTCGGGCCCCAGGTGGTTGTAGACCACGTCCAGGATCACGGCCAGGCCCTTCGCGTGCGCCGCGTCCACCAGCCGGCGGAGGCCGGCGGGACCGCCGTAGGCGCGTGCGGGGGCGTACAGCGCGACGCCGTCGTAGCCCCAGTTGCGGTCGCCGGCGAAGCTCGCCACGGGCATCAGCTCGAGTGCGTTGACGCCCAGCTCGGCGAAGTGGTCCAGCCGCGCGATCAGCCCGTCGAAGGTGCCCTCGGGCGTGGCGGTGCCCACGTGCAGCTCGTAGATGACCATCTCGTCGAGGGGAATGCCCCGCCAGCCGGCGTCGGTCCAGCGGAACGCCGTGGGATCCACGACCTCGCTGGCACCGTGCACGCCGTCCGGCTGCGCGCGCGACGCGGGGTCGGGGAACGCCTCGCCGCCGTCCAGGCGGTACTTGTAGCGCGTGCCCGCCCCGGCGCCCTCCACCTCCGCGCAGAACCAGCCGTCGCCCTCCGGCTCCATGGGGTGGATGGCCTCCGCGTCGGGACCGTACACGACCACGTCCACGCCGTCGTGCCCCGGCGCCCACACGCGAAACTCCACCCCGCCGCCGGTGACCAGGCTGCCCGCGGTCCTCGCCCTCGTCATCGCATGCTGCTCCATACACCCCTCGATCGTCGTCCGAAAGATCCGCCGCACATCCACCGCACCTCGCCTCACCCGAAGCCCATCCTTCCCGCTCCACCAGCGCCGCCCTGCGCCGCCGCCCGCACCGCAGATGCGCCGATGCCGGCCCGAAGCACCTTCGCCGCAGACCGGTACGGGCCGCCTGCGTGTCGGCACCCGCAGCAGCACCGATGCCGATACCAGACGCAATCACCGCGGACCGGTAGGGGCTGACCTGCGTGTCAGCCCGCGCCGCGGCAGCACCGATGCCGATGCCGGACGTTGTCGCCGCGGAAAGGCTGGAGCACACGCAGGTCATCTGTTCCAACTATTTGCTACGCGGGATGCATTTCCGCTCGGCGTAGCGGGGAGTTCGCTCCAGCGCCGTGCCTGTGGGGAGGGCCGCATAGTCTTGGAGGCGGAGGTCAGGCACTTGGATCTTCACCC
>DASRQW010000397.1 GCA_035696245.1 Longimicrobiaceae bacterium
GGGGGAGGGCTGGGGTGGGGGCCTCTCCAAGCCAAGCGAAAAAAGGGCGGGCCCCCGCGAGGGGAGCCCGCCCTGTTTCGCGTCCAGCAGGCGCCAGGCTACTTGACGGCGTCGTGGAAGCCGTCGGCCATGTCCTGCAGGTCCTTCAGCACGCCGTCCCAGAAGTCGTTCCAGAACGGGCTGCTGCCGCCGTTCACCGACTCCATCTCGTCCTGGGTCAGGCTGGTCACGTGGTCCATGGTGTCTCCGTTCGTAGTGAGGCGTTGGTCCTGCGGGGATGGGCCGAAGCCCGGGTGCTACTTGAGGTAGTACTGGAGCGCCGTGTCGATGGCGTTGTACGGGTTCTTCAGCATCGTCCCGATGGTGTAGCCCATCGCGTAGCTGAAGTCGCTCCCGCCGTCGATGCTCGCGCTCTCCTGCGCGTCCATCTCCTGTACGCCGCAGCTGGTCAGGTCCGTCATGGCACACCTCTCCGTTTGGGTTTCCTTCCGGGACGGCGCTCGTTCACCGCCCCCTCGTCGGCTCGCCGGACGGAAGTGCCCGGCGGCGCGATCTCGTCCCGCCCGGCCGGGCGGGACGTCTTCCCGGGCCCCGCACGCCAGTCGCGTGTTGCGGGGCCCGCCGCATCAGGGCTGCGTGGTCCCGGTCACGAGGTCGATGAGCTGCTGGATCTTGGGATCCACGCAGCCGCCGGGCAGCACGCCGCCGTCGATCTCGCGCATCTGCGCTTCGGTCAGTTCGCGCGTCTCGGCCGTCTGGGTGCTGGTCATGGGGCTTCTCCGGGTCAGGGGGGATGGTCGTTCTTCCTGGGAGGAGCCTACCTGCGGGTCCGGAAACAATCCACGAATCTTGGACGAATGGCGGGATGAGAAGGGTGAGCGGCGGCTGCGGAAGGGTGAGCGGGAGAGCCGTTTCATGGGCGCTTTACGTGCGGAAAACGACGGCTTGCGTATGGTGAAAAGCTCGTATATCATCCGGTCGCGGGCTCCTGTCCGGAGCCCCGCTTCCCCGCACTCACCTACCCTGGAGGCTCAGATGCTCAGCATGGATCTCTACGCGATGTACGGCGACGACCCGACACAGACGCCCCCCGGCACCGCGCCCGATCTGGTCACCACGCCTCCGCCCATCGACCCCAACTCGTGGCTCGGCGACCTGTATCACGGGATGCGGGACATGCTGAAGGGGCCGCTCTACCAGGAGCCCGTGTAGCCTTCCGGAACGGACTCACCCCCGGCGCGCCGTAGCGCCGGGGGTGAGGTGTGCATGGCCTGGAACGAAGCGGAGGTATCAGGTCAGGAAGGGCACGCGCTCCTGGAGCCGAGGGCGGTAGCGGCGGCTGCACACCAGCCGCGTGCCGTCCTTCAGGATGACCGACAGCTCGCCGTGGAAGAGCGGCTCCGCGGCGGCGATGCGGGACACGTTGGCGATGGTGGAGCGGTGGATGCGGACGAAGCGCGCCGGGTCCAGCAGCCTCTCCTCCATGTCGGCCAGCGTCTTGTGCAGCAGGCGCTGCTGCCCGCCCACGTGCAGCCGGGCGTAGTTGCCGTCGGCCTCGATCCAGTCGATCTCGTCCACCCCCAGGAAGCGGTACTGGTCGCCGACCTTGATGGCGATGGTCTGCGGATATTCCACGCGGGCGGGTGCCTGAAGGAAGTCCACCAGGGCACCCATGCGGGGGTCCACGGCGGCGCGGCCCCGCACGGCCGCTCGGGCGCGCTGCAGGGCCGCGCGGAAGCGTGCCTCGTCGAACGGCTTCAGCAGGTAGTCCAGCGCGTACGCCTCGAAGGCGCGCACCGCGAACTCCACGTAGGCCGAGGCGAACACCACCACCGGCATGTGCTCGGCCCCGATGGCCTCCACCACGCCGAAGCCGTCCACCTGCGGCATCTGCACGTCCAGGAACACCAGGTCCGGGCGCTCCTCGCGGATGCGGGGGATGGCCTCGGCGCCGTCGGCGCACTCGCCGATGAGCGCCACGTCTTCCTCGTGCTCCAGCAGCGCACGGATGCGCTTGCGCGCCAGCGGGTCGTCGTCCACCACCAGCGCACGGATGGTCTCGCTCATCGTCTCTCGGCTCGTTCCGGTTCCACCGCGCGCGCCCCGGTGGGCGGCGCCGCCTCCAGGTGCCACGGAATGCGCATCCCGGCCACGCTCCCGCCGCCGGCGCGGGGTGCCAGCGCGAACGACGCGGCGGCGCCGTAGAGCTGGTCCAGCCGCGCGCGCAGGTTCTCCGACCCCACGCCCGCGCCGTGCGTCCGCCGCCCGGCGGCCGTCTCCAGCCCCACCCCGTCGTCTTCCACCTCCACCACCAGCCACACCCCCTCGCGCCGCGCGGCGATGCGCAGCCGTCCGCCGCCCGCCAGCGGCTCCAGCCCGTGCTTGACCGCGTTCTCCACCAGCGGCTGCAGCACCATGTGCGGCACCAGCGCGTCCAGCGCCTCCTCCTCCACGTCCCACTCCACCGCCAGCCGTCCGCCCAGCCGCTCCGCCTCGATCTCCACGAACGGGCGAAGGGTCTCCATCTCCTCCTCCAGCGGCACCTCCTGTGTCCCGACGCTCCGCATCGCCTGGCGGAGAAGCTCGCTCAGCCGCACCACGAGGCGCTCGGCGGCTTCCGGGGCGTCGCCGATCAGCGCGGCGACGGCGTGCAGGGAGTTGAAGAGGAAGTGCGGGTTGAGCTGCATCTTCAGCATCCGTAGCTCGGCCGACGTACGCTCCAGCTCCGCGCGCGATAGGCTGGCTTGCAGGCGCAGCTCGGCGACCTGCTTCTGGCGATCGCGCTGCGCGTACTCCACCGCGTGCGCCAGGCCCACCAGCACCAGGTACATCGCCAGGAACACGGTTATCCCGAACGCCTCCGCCCCGGCGCTCCAGCGGCCGGGCGGATAGCCGACCCACGCGTGGCACACGGCGCGGCCGGCGGCGATCACGGCGGCCAGGCCCAGCCCGACGGCGGCGTGCACGCGCAGGCTGCCGCGCCACGACGCGGCGGAGAAGGGGCGGCGGCGCGTGGCCACGAACGCGGCGACGCCCAGCAGCGTCCACAGCGCCGCGTTGATCCCCGCGCACACGAGCGCCTGGGCCGCGGTGACCACGTGGCCGCCCTCCGTCCGCAGCCCGTTGCGCACGCCGAAGCCGTTGGCCCACATCCCCGCCAGCCACGCCGCCGCCGCCACGCGCCCTACCCAGCCGATCGCGGGCGAGTAGCCGCCGTCCACCGCCACCGTCCGGACGGGAGATGGGCTCGCGGGAGACGAGCCTCCGCCCCGCATCGGCGGCGGCACGGGGCGGAGCTGCGCCGACGACTGGTGCAGCGGCAGGCGGAGGCGCGCGACGGTCCCGCAGACGCGGGATTCAAGCGTGAACGACGCGGCGCCGCCGTAGAGCTGTTCCAGTCGCGCGCGCAGGTTCTCCGACCCCACCCCCGCGCCGTGCGTCCTCCGCCCGGCGGCCGTCTCCAGACCCACCCCGTCGTCCTCCACCTCCACCACCAGCCACTCCCCCTCGCGCCGCGCGGCGATGCGCAGCCGCCCGCCGCCCGCCCGCGGCTCCAGCCCGTGCTTGACCGCGTTCTCCACCAGCGGCTGCAGCACCATGTGCGGCACCAGCGCGTCCAACGCCTCCTCTTCCACGTCCCACTCCACCGCCAGCCGCCCGCCCAGCCGCTCCGCCTCGATCTCCACGAAGGGGCGAAGGGTCTCCATCTCCTCTTCCAGCGGCACCTCCTGCGTCCCCACGCTCCGCATCGCCTGCCTGAGAAGCTCGCTCAGCCGCACCACGAGGCGCTCGGCGGCTTCCGGGGCGTCGCCGATCAGCGCGGCGACGGCGTGCAGGGAGTTGAAGAGGAAGTGCGGGTTGAGCTGCATCTTCAG
>DASRQW010000398.1 GCA_035696245.1 Longimicrobiaceae bacterium
CTTCGGTTGAAGGAACCGTTGGCTCAGCATTCATATCCCCTCGGGCATTCAAATGTACAGACACTGCGAGAAAGGAATAGGGTACAACACCCGCGTTCAGTACGCAATATACCTGAAAGCAAGGTGCAACCATAACTTGATGCGGGGAGCTGGACCTCGTCGCTAGGGTGGCGTAGGTTGTCTAAAGCACTTCCTACACAAACGGACTGCATGGCGGAATACACGCTGGTGGCGGACAAGACGGGCGAGCTGCGGATGGATGCGGACGCGAAGCGCGAGCGCTACGCCGCCGTGCACGAGCAGATCGTGGCGGTGCTGGACGGCGAGCGCGACCTGCTGGCGGGCATGGCGACGGTGGCGTGCCTGCTCCACAACGCGTTCCCGTACTACTTCTGGACCGGCTTCTACCGTCGCGTGGGGGCGCGCGAGCTTCTCGTCGGTCCGTACCAGGGAACGATGGGCTGCCTCACCATCAGCTTCGACCGCGGCGTGTGTGGCGCCTGCGCGCGCGAGGAGCGCACCATCGTGGTCGACGACGTGAACGCCTTCCCCGATCACATCGCCTGCGACTCCGCGTCCGCGTCGGAGATTGTGGTGCCGGTGTTCGGGACGGATGGCGCGCTCATCGCCGTGCTGGACGTGGACAGCACGATCCCCGCGGCGTTCGACGAGGTGGATCGGGAGTACCTGGAGGCCATCGTCGCCCTGCTGCGTGACCGCGAGCCGCTGCCGGTGGTCACCGCGGGCTGACCGGAGCCCGCGGGATGGGCACGGAGCGTGCTTTCCGTGGCGCGACGCACGGGCCGCGCGCGCCGCACTCGCCGGGAGGCGGCGGCGCGGGCCACGAACGGAGGCGCACGCATGACCGAGAACAGCGCGACCAAGGTGAGCTCCGCCGGCGCGCCGGTGGGCGAGCACGGCCAGAAGCACCTGGCCCACGGCACCGGCATCGCCATGCGCATGTGGGAGAACGAGATGCCGGGCGAGCCCAAGCCCGTGTCCCGCCGCAACTACGAGACGGTGGGCTACGTGCTGAAGGGGCGCGCCGAGCTGCACATGAGCGGCAGCGTGGTGCCGCTGGAGGAGGGCGACTCGTGGGTGGTGCCCGAGGGCGCCGAGCACACCTACAAGTTCATCGAGAGCTTCACCGCCATCGAGGCCACGCACCCGCCGGCGGTCTGACGCACCCCTCACGCAGAGCGCTCGCCCGTCCGCCGCACCGGCCGGACGGGCGCGGTCGCGCATCCCACGCACCCCACGCGGAGCAGCGACGCATGGCGACCCTCCACACCATCGGGTACGAAGACACCACCGTCGCGCGCTTCCTCGACACGCTCTCGGAGGCGGGGGTGGAGCTGCTGGTGGACGTGCGCGCCGTCGCCAACTCGCGGCGGCCGGGGTTCGCGAAGACCAAGCTGGCGGCAAACGTCGGCGAGCGGGGGATCGAGTACCTGCACCTGCGCGGCCTGGGCACGCCGGCCGACGGACGCGCCGCAGCCCGCGCCGGCAACCACGCGGAGATGCACGCCGTCTTCGCCGAGCACCTGCAGACCGAGGCCGCGCAAGGCGACCTGGAGACGCTGGCCTCCATCGTCCGCTCCGGCCGCCGCGCGTGCCTCCTTTGCCTGGAGGCCGACCCGGAGCACTGCCACCGCAGCCTGGTCGCCGCCGCCCTCCAGCCCCTCGCCCCCGCCGAAGTCGTCCACCTCCGCCCCGACCGCGACGAGGATTAGTCGAGGCATCCGATCGGCATCCACCGGCAGGCAGGCGCTAGATGGATGCGTGCGGCGAGCATCCCTGTAGCAGAAAGGCGGGACGACACGCAGGTCATCTGTTCCAACTATTTGCTACGCGGGATGCATTTCCGCTCGGCGTAGCGGGGAGTTCGCTCCAGCGCCGTGCCTGTGGGGAGGGCCGCATAGTCTTGGAGGCGGAGGTCAGGCACTTGGATCTTCACCC
>DASRQW010000399.1 GCA_035696245.1 Longimicrobiaceae bacterium
CCGTGATGGCGAGCCGCCCGTCCATGCCCCGCCTGCTCGCGCGGGAGCTGATCGACCACCACGCCGAGCACGCCAGCGAGCAGATCACGCATCTTGCCGCCACGCTGTTCACGCGGCTCTGCGACCTCATCCGCGCGGGGCAGGAGGGCGGCATCTTCCGGCGCGACCTGGATCCGCGGTTCGCGGCCCTCTCCACCGTCTCGCTCGTCCCGTACGCCCACATCGCACGCCCTGCCGTCGGCCTGCTGCTCGGCCGCGGGGTGGACGGGCCGACGGACGAGGAGATGCGCGCCTACGGACGCCACGCGGCGGAGTTCGCCCTCTCCGCCCTGCTCGCCCATCGGCCGCGGCCTGAGGCTACGGAACCGGCGAATACCGAAGAGGAGGGAAGATGAGACGGCCCGCATTGCTCGCGCTGGCCCTCGCCGCCGCCGCGTGCCGCGGCGACGGCCCGCAGACCGCCACGGGCACGGTGGAGGTGACCGAGGTGGACGTGGCGCCGCTCCAGCCCGCGCGCATCGTTGCCGTGCGCGTGGAGGAAGGCGCCCGCGTGCGGGCCGGCGACACGCTGGTCGTCCTCGCGCAGGCGGCCACGCAGGGCGCGGTGCCGCAGCAGGCCGCGCGCGTCGCCGCCAGCCGCGCCCGCCTGCGCGAGGTGGAGGCCGGCCCCCGCGCCGCCGAGATCGCCCAGGCCCAGGCGCAGGTCCGCAGCCGCGAAGCCGAGGCCGGCCGCGCCGCCCGCGACGCCGAGCGCTACCGGCCGCTCGCCGCCCGCGGCATCGTGAGCCGCCAGACGTACGACCAGGCGCGCGCCGCCGCCTCCGTCGCCGCCAGCCAGCTCGACGCCTCCCGCCAGTCGCTCCGCCTCCTGCGCGAGGGCGCGCGTGCGGAAGAGGTCGAGTCCGCCCGTGCCGAGGTGGCGGGCGCGCAGTCCGCCCTCGAAGCCTCGCGCGCCACCGCGGCCGAGCTGACGCTGGTCGCGCCGGTGGACGGCGTCGTCCTCGGCCGCTGGGCCGAGCCGGGCGAGACGGTGGCCGCGGGCGAGACCGTGCTCACCGTCGGCCGCACCTCGCGGCCGTACACGCGCGTGTACGTGAACGAGCGCGTGCTGCCGCGCATCCGCGTGGGGCAGCGGCTCACGGCCACGCTCGACGGGCTGCCCGGCCGCCCCTTCTCCGGCCGCGTCGTCTCCATCAACGACAAGGCCGAGTACACGCCGCGCATCGCCCTCACCGAGACGGAACGCGCGGACCTGCTGTTCGGCGTCAAGGTGGAGCTGTCGGACCCCGCGGGCGCGCTCAAGGCCGGCCTCCCCGTCACCGTCACCCTCCCCGAGGCGCGGTGAGCACGACCGCCGCGCATCCGCCCGAAGTCTCCGCATCCCCCGGCAGCGCCGTCCGCACGTCGGCGCTGCGCAAGACGTTCGGGCCGCTCGTCGCCGTCGATGGGCTGGACTTGGAGATATCTACCGGCGAGGTGTTCGGCCTGCTTGGTCCCAACGGCTCGGGGAAGACGACGACCATCCGCATGCTGTGCGGGCTGGTCACACCCACGTCCGGCAGCGCCACCGTGGTCGGGTTCGACGTGGCGAAGCAGCCGGAGAAGGTGCGCCAGGCCATCGGCTACATGTCGCAGAAGTTCGGGCTGTACGACGACATGACGGTCGCCGAGAACCTGCGCTTCTACGCATCCATCTACGGCCTGTTCGGGCGTGAGAGGGACGAGCGCGTCCGCCACCTGCTGGCCGAGCTGGACCTGGAGGACCGCGTGGGCCAGCTCACCGGCACGCTCAGCGGCGGCTGGAAGCAGCGCGTCGCGCTCGCCTGCGCGACGGCACACCGGCCGCGCATGCTCTTCCTGGACGAGCCGACCGCGGGCGTGGACCCGGCCGCGCGCCGCCGCTTCTGGGAGATCATCTACGGGCTGGCGCAGCAGGGCACCACCATCCTGGTCACCACCCACTACATGGACGAGGCGGAGCGGTGCGGCCGCATCGCCTTCCTCTCCCGCGGCCACCTCATCGCCCTGGGCACCTCTGCCCAGATCACCAGGCAGTTCGGGCAGGCGACGCTGGAAGACGTGTACGTGGAGATGCAGCGCCGCGACGAAGGCGTGCGCGTATGAGCCCCGTGGAGCGCATCCGCCGGTCGCTGCTCTGGCCGATGTTGTGGAAGGAGTTCGTGCAGATGCGGCGCGACCGGTTCACGCTCGCGCTCATGCTCGCCGTCCCGGCCATGCAGCTCGTCCTGTTCGGCTTCGCCATCCGCACCGACGTGCGCCACCTCCCCACCGTCGTCCTCGACGAGTCCAACACGGCGGAGAGCCGCGCGCTCGTGGCGGTCATGCAGAACACCGACAACTTCCGCATCGTCGGCGCCGTCCGCAGCCGCGGAGAGCTGCGTACCGCCATCGAGCAGGGAGATGCGCGGGCGGGCATCGTCATCCCGCCCGACTACACGCGCAACGTGAAGCGCGGCCGCACCGCCAGCGCGCAGGTCATCGTCGACGCGGCGGACCCCATGGCGTCGTCCACCGCGCTCTCCGGCGCCGCGATGGCGGCGCAGGCCCGGTCCGCCGCGCTGATGGGGCGCACCACCTTCGCGCCTCCTCCGCCGCTGGACGTGCGGGTGCGGCCGTGGTACAACCCTGCGCTGCGCAGCGAGGTCTACATCGTCCCCGGCCTCATCGGCGTGCTGCTCACGCTCACCATGATCCTCATCACCTCGCTCGCGATCACGCGCGAGCGCGAGCGGGGCACGCTGGAACAGCTCATCGTCACGCCCATCGGCAAGACGAGCATGATGCTGGGGAAGATCATCCCGTTCATCCTCGTGGGCTACGTGCAGATGACGGTGGTGCTCGTCCTCGGCCGCGTGCTCTTCCACGTCCCCATGCGCGGCAGCCTGCTCGCCCTCTACGCCGTCACGCTCGCCTTCATCGTCGCCAGCCTGGGGCTCGGCCTCGTGGTCAGCACGGTCGCGCGAACGCAGGCGCAGGCCATGCAGCTCAGCTTCATGCTGCTGCTGCCCAACATCCTCCTCTCCGGCTTCATGTTCCCGCGCGAAGCTATGCCGCGTGCTATCCAGCTCGCCAGCGCCGCGCTGCCGCTCACGTATTATCTGCGCGTCATCCGCAACGTCCTCCTCAAGGGCGTCGCGGTCCAGCACCTGCTCGGCGACGCCGCCGTCCTCACCCTCATGGCCGCCGTCATCGTCACCTTCAGCGTCCTCCGCTTCTCCAAGACAGTCGAGTAGCTCCGACCATCTCCGGTCGGTGGACAACGGACCTCACACGGAGGCGCGGAGGCGCGAAGAACGGCAGGAGAGCGAGCTGTTCTCCGCGTCCCCCGCGTCTCCGCGTGAGCCATTGCAGGTGGAACGAATGGATGCCAGGAGGATGCGAGAAGCCCGCGCGGGATATCGCGCGGCTTGGCTGCCTCCCAGCCGGGAGCCCCCTCAGACGCAGGCCGGGCAGCCGACCATGGTAGCGACCCGGGCCGTCGTCGTGTCCGGCGGCGGGGCGCCGCAGGTGTAGGCGCACGTCGCCACGCACGTGTGCGCGGTCGCAGCCGCGTGGCCGACCACGGTGCCCCGGCCGCGGGTCGCCGGGGAGGTCTCGAAGCGCTCCACCGCCAGCGCGTCCAGGTTCAGGCTGATCTTCCTCATCGTCGTCTCGCTTTCAGCGGGTGTCCGTGCCGTGAGCCGGGCGGATCCACGGCGTGTACCGAGTGATGCGCGGCACGTCCACCGCTATTCCGGAGATGCCGCGCATCGTCAACGATGTGCGGCGGGAAAAGCCACGGCAATGGGCGTTCGCTGTAGACGCGCGACACGGGGTTCGGACGATGCGCGTCAGGAGCTTGCGCGGTTTGCTAGATTGGTTTCGGGCGATGCAATCGAGCCGACGCGCGATGCGGGTGGGTGCGCGGATTCCGCCTCGGGCTGGCTCGTTCGGGGGAGGGCGGAGCCGGCGGGATGTGGGTTCGCGGAGCCGCCTGGAAAGCGCCCGTGCGCACGGTGGACGGAGGGGTGGGAGGGGTTGACGAGGCAACCGCTCGTGCCTATACTTCTCGTCTTGCTCCCCGCACGGGATACGTGCATCCATATACCGCGGGACCGGCGCAGGTAGCCGCTCCGGCGGGATTTGCGTTCGGCGGGAGCGGAAAGCGTCGTTCGGGCGACCATGCCCGTGGCGAGGGGATTGGGCTCACGCAGCTCGGTCGGCAGAGCACCTCCCCGCGAGGGGAAGGGTCACGGGTTCGAATCCCGCGTGCGCTCCTGCGAGCCCTCAGTGTTCAACCATCCGTCGGGGACCACAGAGCAAAATGGCCAAGGCTAAGTTCGAGCGGAACAAGCCGCACGTGAACGTGGGCACCATCGGCCACGTCGACCACGGCAAGACCACGCTGACCGCGGCGATCACGCGGATCCAGGCGGCGAAGGGTCTGGCCGACTTCGTCAGCTTCGACAACATCGACAAGGCACCCGAGGAGCGCGCCCGCGGCATCACGATCGCGACCGCGCACGTGGAGTACCAGACGGAGAAGCGCCACTACGCGCACGTCGACTGCCCCGGGCAC
>DASRQW010000400.1 GCA_035696245.1 Longimicrobiaceae bacterium
GGAGTCGCGGACGTGCGCCTGCTGGACGGGCGGACGAAGCGCATCCACCTCGCCGCGTACCGGCTGAAGCATTCGCGCTGGGTGTGGGTGGTGGTCGTGCCCGACGAGCGCGTGGAATCGCTGGTGCGCGCGCTGCTCGCCTGCTTCGAGGCTTCGGGCGGCGTGCCGCTGCGCGTCGTCTTTGACAACCCGAAGACGGTGGTCCTCGGGCGCAACGAGAACGGCCGTCCGCGGTGGAACCCGACGCTGGCGCAGGCGGCCATCGACTACGGCTTCACCATCGAGCTGTGCACGCCCCGGAGCCCTGAGCAGAAGGGCGCGGTGGAGAACCTGGTCGGCTGGGTGAAGAAGAGCTTCTTCCGCGCCCGCCGTTTCGCCGACCTAGAGCACGACCTGCCGCGCCAACTGGTGGAGTGGCTCACGGAGGGCAACGAGCAGCGCCCCTGGCGCGCCACCGGCGTCATTCCCGCCGAGCGCCTGGCGGCGGAGCGGCAGCGCATGAAGCTGCCTCGACGTCGCTCCAGACGAGTACGCCCTGCGCTTTCCCGTCCAGGTGGGGCCCACCGCGATGGTGGAGTTCCAGGGTATCCGCTACGCCATGGCCGGCGGGTGCGTGCGGCAACCCGGCCACGCTGCACCTCTACTCCGACCGCGTGCGGATCACGACTGCCGGCGGCCGCTTCGAGCAGACCCATCCGCGCTTCCCCGCGCGGCAGGACCAGCTATCTCGCCGGCCAGCGCGCCGAGCAACTGGCGGCAGTGGCTGGCGCCCGCAAGCGCCTGTACTTCATGCGCGAGCGCATCCTGGAGCTGGGCCCCGTCGGCGAAGGCTACCTCACCGAGCTGATCCACGCCCGCCCCCACACCTGGAAGGCCGACGTGGAGCGGCTCTTCGCGCTGCCGGAGGAGGTCGGTGAGGCGCTCTTCCTCCGCCTCCTGCAGCGTGCGCTCTTCCAGCGCCTCTACGGCGCCGAGTACGTCGTGCGCATCGCCGCGGAGGTGGCCTCGTGAGCGCCGCCGCCGGCACGGGAGACCTGGACGCCATGCTCAAGCGGCTCCACCTGCCCACCATCCGCCGCCTCCATGCCGAACTCGCCCTGCGCGCCGAGGCGGAAGGGATGAGCTACCGCGACTTCCTTGAGACGCTCGCGGCCGAGGAGATCGCCCACCGCGCCCAGACCCGCATCACCCGCTCCGTGCGCAGGGCGCGCTTGCCGTACCTCCGAACCGTCGAGGAATTCGACTTCACCTTCCAGACCTCGATCCGCATGCAGATGCTGGGCACCCTGCTGGGCCCCGAGCTCGTCACCGAGGGCCGATCCGCCCTCTTCTCCGGCCCGCCCGGACGCGGAAAGACGCACCGGGGCGTCGCCGTCGCGTACCGCGCCCATCCAGAACGGTTTCGAGGCCCGCTTCACCTCCGCCGACGAGCTGATCGGCGCTCTCTCCTACGTCGCACTCACCGGGCGCCCGGAGGAGGCGCTGGGGCCCTACGTCCACCCGCACGTCCTCGTCATCGACGAGCTCGGCTACCAGAGCTACGCCGCCGACGCCGCCAACGTGCTCTTCCGCGTCGTCGGCATCCGACACCTCAAGCGCCGCTCCACCCTCGTCACCACCAACAAGCCTCTGGCGGCGCTCGGGCAGGTGCTGCATGATCCCGATCTCGCTGAGGCCATCCTCGACCGCCTCCTGGAGCGCGGCACCCACTACGTGCTCGCGGCCGATCCTGCCGAACCCGCAACCACAAAGAGGATCTCACGCAAGACGCCATGATTGACGCAGCGTAGCTCCCCCCTGGCACGCCAGAGTTTAGAGAGAAACCGCGTCAGATTTCAGAGAACCCACACCTGCTTCTGGCCGTAGCGAATCCCAGCTGACTTGAACGCCTTCTTCGTCTAAGTAGGTGCTCAAAACTTTTGTCGACTTTCAGGCAGCCAACTTGAGCGTCTGCTCAGGCGTGCGGGAGGTGAAGTATCCGTGGACAGCGTCCACGAGGGCGTCGATGCTGCCGTGCAGTCGATTGGCTGCGACCCGCTGCTTCAGGTACAGCAGACCTTATCGATCGGGTTGTAGCGGTGTCCGCTGTAGGCCGGTAGAAAGAGCAGATGTACCCGAGGGTGCTCCTTCAGCCACTCCCGGACGAGCTTCGCGTGGTGGATGCTCGCGTTGTCCAGCACCAGGTACAGCGGCCGGTCGGGGTAAGCACTCGCCAGCTTCTCCAGGAACGCGATGAAGTCCACCGCCTTCTGCGGAGCGTGATCGCGTAGTGGAGCGCGCCCGTTTCAAGCTCCATCGCCCCGAAGATGCCGCGCTTACGGTTCTGCCCGGGTGTGGCAACGTCCGCCTGCCGGTCGCGCTGCATCCACATCGCCCGCTGTACGGGCATCAGGTGGATGTCGCACTCGTCCAGGCACAGCACCACGGCGTGCGCGGGAGCCGTAAGCAGTGTGCTGCAGATATGCCGCATCTTGCTGTCCGTCTCCGGGTCCTTCGGCAGGACGTGCCGCGGCCGGCGCCAGGCGTAGCCCATCGCATGTACGAGCCGACGTACGCTGCTGCGGCTCAGTTGAAGGCCCAACGCCGTGAACAGATGCATTTGCAGCAGCACCACGGTCCAGAGCGCTACGCCCGCGTACCCGCAGCTCTCGGGACAGGTGTCCATCGCACGCCTCGTGGTTTCCTGGGCGGCCGCGCCGGCGCTGCGCGGTCGTCCCGATCTAGAAGTCTGTTGAAAAACGCTGCGCCTCAGGGTGTGAAGCGGTAGATTGAGGGAGCGAATCTACTGGTGAACTCCTCTTCTGCGTAGAGCGATGCTCGGGCGAAACGACACTCCGCTGGAGCTGTTCCAGATGGTGG
>DASRQW010000401.1 GCA_035696245.1 Longimicrobiaceae bacterium
CCCCCCCCCCCCGCTGCTGCTTCCGGCCCGGTGAGGGTCAGTTGCCGTCCAGCTTGCGCTCGGCCTTGCCGAAGGCGTCCTGGATCTTGCCCTTGGCCTGGTCCATCTTGCCCTCGCCCTGCAGGCTGGTGTCGCCGGTGAGCCCGCCCACGGCGTCCTTCACCTTGCCCTTGAGGTCGTTGCCCTTGCCCTCGAGGGAGTTGTCCATGCCGTCCTCGGTCAGCGTCTTGTCAGCCATGGCGATCCTTGAGCTTGGGAAACCGGCCGTTCCACACCGCATCCGCGGGTTGCCTCCCGGAAAAGCAAGTAGCGTACCGCAAACGAGATGCGCCTCCTCGGACGGACCTCCACCCGCCCTGGACCTCCGCCCCTCCGACGAATCGGCATCATCCCGAAACCATCGCGGACGACTCGGCGGATTCCGAGCACCCGCAGTGATTCGGGAGATGAAGGGCAGCCCGACGATCTGCCGTCTCCACCGGATCCCGGCCGATGCGATGCCGCGGCGGCCCGACCGGCGGCTGCTCAGCCGGGGACCGCGACGGCGCTGCGCTCGGCGAGCTGGGCGGCCAGGGCGCTGCGGTTCACCCCGTCGCTGCGGAGCCAGTGCTGCGCGGTAGCCGCCAGGTCCGCCGCCAGCTCGAACGCCTTGGCGTACGACTCGCCGCGGACCTTCCACGCCGTCTGGAGCGCGCGCCGCTCCGCTTCGGCAAGCGCGCGCTGCACGGGCGAGTCCGGCGGCAGGCGCGATCCCGTGGCGGTGAGCTGCGGAAGGTGTGAGGTGAGGTCGTGGAAGGTGGCGTAGAACACCTCCCACGGATTGTGGGCCGTTGCTTTCTCTGTCATGCCGGGTGATTCGGGACCGGGGTCTTGGACTGCGGAAGTGCGAGCCGGTGATGAATGCAGGCCCCGTGCCCGAACCCACCGGTTGCCAGCGCTCCGCCTCGCCTGCCCCGCCGTCTCTACCGTGTGGTCGTGCAACCGCTTTCACCGTGCTATCATGCAGTCGTACGTCCCCAGCATCTCCACGAGACCGGCCGCTGCTGGGCCCCCGGCGGCAGCGGGCCGGGAACATTTCGCGCAAGTGGTTGATGGTACGCCACTTGCGAACGCACCCCGCCCTTGCGGTTCTTCACCCAGCCCCGGAGCACGGATTTGGCCGCTGCCGCACGAGCGACGCACCGCACCACCGCGAACGAGACCACGGGCCGCCCGGGCGCGCATCCGCAACACCCGGGCGTGAGCTCCGCGGCCGGCGCGTTCGCCGCCGCGCGGGGCTGAGCGGGCGATGGCACTGCGCACCTTCCGCGACGCAGACGGGGCGGACTGGCAGGTCTGGAGCGTGGTCCCGGGCCTGCGGCAGGAGAACGAGCGCCGCCGCGGCACGGACCGCCGCAGCCCCGAGCCGGTGCTGCTGTACGCGGGCGACGAACGCCGCCGCGAGGAACGCCGCCTCCGGCTCACCCGCCTGGGCGCGGGCCTGGAGTGCGGCTGGCTCACCTTCGAGAGCGGGTCGCGGAAGCGGCGGCTGTCGCCCATCCCCGTCTGCTGGGAGCGTGGCTCGGAGCGCGACCTCCAGCAGCTCTGCGAGCGCGCACACCCCGTGGGCAAGGTCTCCGCCACCTGAACCGCCGCGCATCTCCAGTATCACCACCTACTGAAAACTCGCTCAGAGCTTCGCGATTCGCAGCCGGCGGCAGCTTTCTTGATGCGGTGAACCAACCGCATCTACCGATTGGCGGTGGCAAGAGAGCGAGGTACGCATACCTGATCGGACTCGAACCGCGAAGGCGTCGGAGCGGCATGGCTTGCCAGATCGGGCGCGTTCGTATATATCTTAGCACTGAGATGTTTGTCCGGCGGAAAGTCCGCATGCGGCGGCAGTGAAAACGAACAGACGGAGGGCGTCATGGAGCTGACCGGTATCCACCACCTGACCGCGATCACGGGCAACGTGCGCGAGAACCACCGCTTCTACACGCAGGTGCTGGGGATGCGGCTGGTGAAGCGCAGCGTGAACCAGGACGACGTGAGCGCCTACCACCTGTTCTATGCCGACGCCGTGGGCACGCCGGGCACCGACGTGACGTTCTTCGACTGGCCCGTGCCGGCGGAGCGCCGCGGCACCCGCAGCATCGTGCGCACCGCGCTGCGCGTGAACGGCGCGGCGGCGCTGGACTACTGGGCCGCGCGCCTGGCGGAGAACGGCGTGCAGCACGGCGGCGTGGCGGAGCGCGACGGGCGTCTCACGCTGGACTTCGAAGACGCGGAAGGCCAGCGCCTCTCGCTGATCGACGACGGCGGGCAGGGCGACGCGGGGACCTCGTGGGACGCCAGCCCGGTGCCAGCCGGGCACCAGGTGCGCGGGCTGGGCCCCATCACTATGAGCGTGCCCGCGCTGCCCAGCACCGACGCCGTGCTCACCCGCGCGCTCAACATGCGGCGCGTGCGCGAGTACCCGCACCCGGACCACGCGTCCCACACCGTGCACGTGTACGAGATGGGCGCGGGCGGCCCGCACGCGGAGCTGCACGTGGCGGTGCAGCCGGACCTGGCCGTGGCGCGGCAGGGCGCGGGCGGCGTGCACCACGTGGCCTTCCGCACGCCGAACGAGGAGGAGTACCACGGCTGGACGCGGCACCTGGCCGAGCTGGGCATCCCCACGAGCGGCGAGATCGACCGGTACTACTTCCGCAGCCTGTACTTCCGCGAGCCGGGCGGCATCCTGTTCGAGATCGCCACCGACGGCCCCGGCTTCGCGGTCGACGAGGACGCCGCCACGCTCGGCGAGAAGGTCGTGCTCCCGCCGTTCCTGGAGCCGCGCCGCGCCGCCATCCTCGCCGGCCTCAAGCCGATCGACTGACCACCGTCGATCGACATCCACCGAACCTGAAGAAGGCCCGCCGGAGCGAGAAGCCCGCGGGCCTTCTTCATCCACCTTTTCCGCTGCCTCCCGTCCACTTCCCATCCGAAACGGCAGGCTCACGCGGAGCCGCGGAGGGCGCGGAGAACAGCAGAAGAAGTGTTGTTCTCCGCGGCTCCGCGTGATATCCGTCAATGCCGGTTCGCGCCTGCGGCTCCAATCGATGGCATCGTCTTGCCGGGACTGGAGATGTACGGCGGTGGGCGCGGAACTCCGGGCCTCGGGCGCGTGTCCTAGCTGCGCCCGCGTGCGGGATGCGGATGCGCGGCCGGGACCGGCGCGCCGTGGCGCGTGGCTTGGCGGCTTGCATCCGCCCGGTCCGCGCTCCATTCTACAGGTCTGCCCCGGCCTTCGCCGGAGCGCCGCACCTCACCCCGAGGACACCATCTCCATGAGTCGATCCCGTTCCCTGCTGATCGCCGCGGGCCTGGCCGTGACCGGCTGCGCCCACGCCGGCCCGCGCGCCGAGAACGCCGAGACCCCGCCCCCCGCGGAGCCCGCGCCCGTGGCCGCCGCTCCCGCCCCGGCGCCGGCCCCCGGCCTGGACCCCGCCAACCCGTTCTTCGCGGCCAGCACGCTGCCGTACCAGGCGCCGCCCTTCGACCGCATCCACGACGCGGACTTCCAGCCGGCGCTGGAAGAGGGCATGCGGCAGCACCTGGCCGAGGTGGAGGGCATCGCCAGCCAGGCGGCCGAGCCCACTTTCGACAACACGCTGGTGGCCCTGGAGCGCTCCGGCCGGCTGCTCACGCGCGTGAGCAAGGTGTTCTACGCGCTCACGCAGGCCAACACCAACGACGCGATCCAGAAGGTGGAGGCCGAGGAGGCGCCCAAGCTGGCGGGCCACTTCGACGCCATCTACCTGAACGACGCGCTGTTCCGCCGCGTGAAGAGCCTGTACGACCGCCGCGCCGCGCTCGGCCTCGATGCCGAGCAGAACCGGCTCGTGGAGCGCTACTACCGCGACTTCGTCCGCGCCGGCGCGCAGCTCTCGGAGGCGGACAAGACCAGGCTGAAGGCGCTGAACCAGGAGGAGAGCGGGCTCACCACGGAGTTCAGCAACAAGCTGCTGGCCGCGACCAAGGCCGGCGCGGTCGTGGTGGACGACAGCACCCAGCTGCGCGGCCTGGCCGCCCCGGAGATCGCCGCCGCGGAAGATGCGGCCAACCAGCGCGGCATGCCCGGCAAGTGGGTGCTGCCGCTGCAGAACACCACGCAGCAGCCCGCGCTTGCGTCGCTGCGCAACCGCGCCCTGCGCCAGCGCCTGTTCGAGGCGTCCACGCGCCGTGCGGACAAGGGCGACAGCACCGACACGCGCGCCATCGTGCGCCGCCTGGCGCAGCTGCGCGCCGAGCGGGCGCGCCTGCTGGGCTACTCCAGCTACGCGGCGTTCCGGCTGGACGACCAGATGGCGAAGACGCCCGAGACGGCCATCAGGCTGATGACCGACCTGGCGCCCGCCGCCACCGCCAAGGCGCGCACCGAGCAGGCCGACATGCAGCCGCTGCTCTCGCGCGACGTGCCGGGGGCCCGCCTGGCCGCGTGGGACCGCCAGTACTACTCGGAGCAGGTGCGCAAGGCGCGCTACGACCTGGACGAGTCGCAGATCAAGCCGTACTTCGAGCTGGACCGGGTGCTGAACGACGGCGTCTTCTTCGCCGCGAACAAGCTGTACGGGCTCACGTTCAAGGAGCGCAAGGACATTCCCGTCTACCACCCGGACGTGCGCGTCTTCGAGGTGTTCGACGCCGACGGCAGCTCGCTGGCCCTGTTCTACTGCGACTATTACAAGCGCGACAACAAGGGCGGCGGGGCGTGGATGGACAATTTCGTGGACCAGTCCGGCCTGTTCGGCACCAAGCCGGTGGTGTTCAACGTCGCCAACTTCCAGAAGCCGGCGCCGGGCCAGCCCGCGCTGCTCAGCTACGACGACGTGACCACCATGTTCCACGAGTTCGGCCACGCGCTGCACGGCATGTTCTCGCGGGTGCAGTACCCCACGCTGTCCGGCACCGCGGTGCCGCGCGACTTCGTGGAGTTCCCCTCGCAGTTCAACGAGCACTGGGCGCTGGAACCCAGCGTGTTCGCCAACTACGCCAAGCACTACCGCACCGGCGCGCCCATGCCGCGGGCGCTGGTGCAGAAGATCAAGGCAGCGCACACCTTCAACCAGGGCTACGCCACCACCGAGTACCTGGAGGCGGCGCTGCTGGACATGGCGTGGCACTCGCTGCCGGCCGACGCGCCGCAGCAGGACGTGGCCGCCTTCGAGAGCCAGGCCCTGGCGCGCTTCAACGTGAGCCTGCCCGAGGTGCCGCCCCGCTACCGCACGCCGTACTTCGCGCACGTGTGGGGCGGCGGGTACGCGGCGGGCTACTACGCGTACCTGTGGAGCGAGGTGCTGGACCACGACGCGTACTACTGGTTCGTGGAGCACGGCGGCGCCACGCGCGCCAACGGCCAGCGCTTCCGCGAGATGGTGCTGTCGCGCGGCGGCACGCAGGACGCGGCCACGCTGTACCGCAACTTCCGCGGGCGCGACCCCAGCGTGGAGCCGCTGGTGCAGGAGCGCGGCCTGAAGGACCCCGCCGGCGGCCGCGGCCACTGACCGGGTGACGCCGTCCGTCCCGCCGTTCATCGGCGGACAGCGAGCAGGCAACGAGGCCCCGCGGCGCGCGAGCGCGGCGGGGCCTCCGCGTTTCCGCATCTTCCTCGAGATACCGAACGGCGGGCTCACGCGGAGACGCGGACGACGCGGAGAACGGCTCGCCCTCCCGCAGGTTTCCGCGTCTCCGCGCCCCCGTGTGAGGTCTTTCGACCCGCGGTTCGCCTCTTGCTTCGGTCCGCGCCCGACGACGCGCCGGTCCACATCTCCCGAACGAGCGAGCACGTGAAGAACGCCAGGGACGTCATGCACGATGCCGCGCCGTGGGTCGAACGGCTGGCGCGGCTTGGTTACGCCGCGCGCGGAGTCGTGTACCTCATCGCGGGTGGGGCGACCCTTCGTGCCGCGGTGCGCCCCGGCGGACAGGCCGCGGACCCCGAGGCGGCGCTGGGCATGATCGCCTCGCGCCCGTTCGGGAGCGTGGCGCTGGCGGTGGTCGCGGTCGGGCTGTTCGGATACGCGCTGTGGGCAGCGGCGGTGGCCGTGCTGGACAGCGACCGCCTGGGCACCAGCCTGGACGGATGGCTGGACCGCGCCGGCTGGGGCATCAGCGCCGTCTTCCACGCGCTGCTCGCGGCGGGCGCCCTCCAGCTGCTGCGCGGCCACGGAGGCGGCCAGGGGGACGCGGCGCAGCAGTGGTCCGGGCGCGTGCTGGCGCTCCCCGGCGGGCGGTGGCTGTTGGGTGCCGTTGGTGTGGGGATGGTGGCTGCCGCGGTCGTGCAGGTCTACCGCGCGTATCGCGTTCGGCTCGGCGAGCACGTCCATCCCGGCCACGCCGTCAAGAAAGACGGGCGGTGGCTGGTGCCGCTGGGGCGCGTGGGGATCGCCGCACAGGGCCTGGTGCTGGGAATCGTGGGCTGGTTCGTGGTGCACGCCGCGCTCCGCCACGCATCTTCCACGGCGCGCGACATGGGCGGGGCGCTCCAGTCGCTGGACGACGGCGGGGTGTCGTGGATGCTGGGTATCCTGGCCGCCGGCCTCATCGCGTTCGGCGCCTTCCAGCTCCTCCTCGTCCGCTACCGCCGCATCCGCGCGCTCTGACGCCGCGGCGTCCGCGCATCTCCGGCCGCGCTTCCCTGCACACGCGCGACGCATCTCCCGTTCACGCATCTCCCGTAGATGCATCTGCCATCTACGCATCTCCCCGTCTACGCATCTCCCAGTCAACGCATCTCCTGTAAATGCATCTGCCCATCCTCGCGCCTCAGCCGATTTCGCGCGTGTCTTGAGCAGTCCGGCAATCGCCGCGACGCGCAATATCATCGGGAGCAAGTCAGCTCGCCGATAAACTGAATGGATGCGGAAAGGCTCCCGGCTGCGCATCTTCCGGAACACCCCTGCGATCTGCTCCATCCAGCCGATGAAAGGACGATGCGGGATGCGGCGCGCTCAACCCTTCACTGAAGGAGCTTTCCCATGGCAGAGCAGGTATTCGCGGTGACGCTGGACGATGCGGAGGTGTTCGCGGTGCCGGTGGACAGCGGCAGCCTGTGGTACGCGCAGCTCAAGCAGTTCGACGGCTGGGTGATGGACCGCGAGACCACCACGCTCTACCCCTCGCGCCGCATCGAGTCCGTCCAGCTCATGGACCTCGACGCCTGGGAAGTCTTCAAGGCCCAGATGGAAGCCGACGCGCTCGCAGACGAGTGAAGCTGGGGCGGCTGGGACGGTTGCGCGTGGTGAAGAGGTGCTCCGTGGTGGGGTTCGGCGCGTGGGCGATCGGGGGGGCGGGGTGGACGTACGGGTGGGGGAGCCAGGACGACGCGGACTCGGTCGCGGCGATCCGGCACGCGGTGGAGCGCGGGGTGAACTGGATCGACACCGCGGCGGTGTACGGCCTGGGGCACTCGGAAGAGGTGGTGGCCGAGGCGCTGATGGATCTGCCACCCGCGGACCGGCCGTTCGTCTTCACCAAGTGCGGGCTGGTGTGGGACGAGAGCAACCGGGCAGCCGACCCGCGGCGCTTCGGACGGCCGGACAGCATCCGCCGCGAGTGCGAGGCGTCGCTGCGGCGGCTGCGGGTGGAGACGATCGACCTCTACCAGATGCACTGGCCGGCGGAGGACGGCACGCCGCTGGAGGACTACTGGGGGGCGATGCTGGAGCTGAAGCGGGAAGGCAAGGTGCGCGCGGTCGGCCTGTCGAACCACGACGCGGAGCAGCTCGCCCGCGCGGAGGCCGTGGGCCACGTGGAAACCCTCCAGCCGCAGTTCTCGGCCATCCGCCGCGAGACGGCGCTGGCCGAGCTTCCGTGGTGTGAGGAGCACGGGACGGGCGTGATCGTCTACAGCCCCATGCAGAGCGGGCTGCTCACCGGCTCGTTCACCCGCGAGCGCGCGGCGAACCTGCCGGACGACGACTGGCGGAGGATGTCGCCCGACTACGAGGGCGAGGGGCTGGAGCGCAACCTGGCGCTGGCGGACGCGCTGCGGCCGGTGGCGGAGCGGCACGGGACGACGGTCGCCGCCGTCGCGGTGGCGTGGACGCTCGCGTGGCCCGGCGTCACGGCCGCCATCGTCGGGGCGCGAGACGCGAAGCAGGTGGACGGATGGATCCCCGCCGCATCGCTCACGCTGACGAATGCGGACTTGGACGAGATCGCGGCTGGTATCCGCAGCAGCGGCGCGGGGGAAGGTCCGGAGCGGCCGGGCGCGTGAGGCGCGAGGGGCCGAGGCGTCGTCGGGCCGTTGAAACCGCTGCAACAGAAGCGCAAAGTCCGCCTTCGCGGACTAACGGCGGCGATGCCGCGCCAGGTCGGGTGGGGCGAATCGCGCCTGGGCCGCGGACGCGGATGTAGCCGCGGATCGAGCGAAATCGCCGCGGATGGGTAGGGGCCGACCTGCGTGTCGGCCCGTGGTTGGGCATGCGAGGCAACATCTTTACGCGCAGGCATCTACGCTGCGGGAAGGCGGGCGGACACACAGGTCCGCACCGGCGGAGGCTGACTCGCGGTTCGTGAAGGAGCCAAACGGCGCAACCCCGCGCGCCGGTGGACGGTGCGCGGGGTTCGTCGT
>DASRQW010000402.1 GCA_035696245.1 Longimicrobiaceae bacterium
GAGGCGGAGCGTCAGCACGCCGTCGTCCGAGACGAAGCCGCCCATCTCATCGGCGGAAAGCTGGCTCGCGACGCGGAAGTAGTAGCGCGTCCCGGGCGCATCTCCCGGAAGCTCGCGGGCCGTCTCGTCTTCCCCGTTCAGGATCCAGATGCTGTCCGCGGTGGCGTTGCGGAAGAGGCGCGCCTTGTCGCCGTAGTATTCCTCCAGGCTGGCGTACCGGTCGAGATGGTCGGGCGCCAGGTTGGTCAGGATGCCCATCGCAGGCGCGAACTTGTCGATGTCCGCGAGCTGGAAAGAGGAGACTTCGACGACGGCGACGTCCGGCGGCGTGTCGCGCAAAGCAAGCTCCGACAGCGCGATGCCGATGTTGCCGCCGGCCGGCGCGTCCTTGCCGGCCTCGGTCAGGAGATGCGAGAGCAGCGCGGTGACGGTCGTCTTCCCGTTCGTGCCGGTGATGGCGATCACGGGGGCGTCCAGCAGCGCGAACGCGAACTCCACCTCCGCCTGCACGGGCACGTGGGCCACGCGCGGATCGCGCAGGATGGGCACCGTGCGCGGGATGCCGGGGGAGAGGACGATGCGGTCGCATCTGCCGAGCTTCTCCGCGTCGTGGCTGCCCGCGTCCGCCTCGCCGCCCAGGGCGCGCACCTGCTCCGCGGCCTCGCGCGTGGCGGGCGTGTCGCCCAGGTCGCTGGCGTACACGTGCGCGCCGCGGGCCAGCGCCAGGCGCGCGGCGGCCAGGCCGCTTCGTGCGAGGCCCAATATGCCCACGGTCTGCCCGGCCAGCGGAAGGGTCATCGGATCTTGAGCGTGGCGAAGGCGAACATCGCGCAGATGATCCCCGCGATCCAGAAGCGGATGATCACCCGGTTCTCGTGCCACCCGATCTGCTCGAAGTGGTGGTGCAGCGGCGCCATGCGGAAGATGCGGCGCCCCGTGCCCGTCGTCTTCTTCGTGTACTTGAAGTAGACCGTCTGCGCGGCCACCGACACCGTCTCGGCCACGAAGACGCCGCCCACGATGGCGAGCAGGAACTCCGCCTTGAGCAGCACCGAGATGGCGCCAAGCACGCCGCCGATGGCCAGAGACCCCGTGTCGCCCATGAACACCTCGGCCGGGTGCGCGTTGAACCAGAGGAACCCCATGCAGGCCCCCGCCAGCGCCACGCAGAAGATGGTCAGCTCGCCCGAGCCCGGCAGGTAGAAGAGGTTCAGGTAGTCCGACGTGTCCACGCGGCCCAGCACGTACGCGAAGATCCCGAACGTGAGCGCCGCGATGGCCGAGAGCCCGGCGGCCAGGCCGTCCAGCCCGTCGGTCAGGTTCACCGCGTTCGAGAAGGCGGTGATGATGAACACGACCCAGATGGGGTACGCGAACCAGTAGAAGTTCAGGTGGAAAGTCTTGAAGAAGGGGATCTGCGTCCACGTGGCCGGCACCTGCTGGCTGAACGGGTGCCAGATGAGCACGATCCCCAGCAGCAGGCCGATGGAAACCTGGCCCACGATCTTGTAGCGGCCCACCAGCCCTTCCGTCTTCTTGCGGACGATCTTGAGGTAGTCGTCCATGAAGCCCAGCCCGCCCAGCCAGACCAGGACGATCATGGCCGCCCACGTGTACCAGTTGGTCAGGTCCGCCCAGAGCAGCGTGGGCACCACCGTGGCGAGCACGATCAACACGCCGCCCATCGTCGGAGTCCCGCTCTTGCCCAGGTGCGTCTGCGGGCCCTCGGTGCGGACGACCTGGCCCACCTTGAGCATGCGCAGCCGGGAGATGACAGCCGGCCCGAAGTAGACCGCCACCACGAACGCCGTGACCACCGCCCCCGCCGCCCGGAACGTCTGGTAGCGGAAGAGGTTGAAGATCATCCAGTAGTCGGCGAGTCGAACACACAAGTGGTAGAGCACCGTGTCAGGCTCCGGCCGGTTGGTGGAAGTCGGGTCGCATGCGGAAGGTGCGGTGTGCGTCGGGCTCGGATGGGCGGACAGTGCTCACGTGGGGTTACCCCAGTCCCGCTGCAGCAGCGGGATCCAGCGCTCCAGCTGCACCCCGCGCGAGCCCTTGAGCAGGATCGTCTCGTTCCCCTCGAACGACGGCGCGGAGGCGGCGTAGGCGTCCAGCGGGTCGTCGCCAGTGACCAGACGGTCGCCCAGCTCGGCGGCCAGCCGCGCGAAGGCGGGGACGAAATCGCCCGTGGCGATCACGCGGTCGATGCCGCCGTCGCGGACGTGAACGGCGATCTCCTCGGCCGCGCGGCGGTGGATGGCATCGGCGTGGGCGCCCAGCTCGCGCATGGTGCCGACGACGGCGACCTTCTTCGCGTCGGCCGGGATGGCGGCGAGGAGGTCGACGGCGGCGGCCAGGCTGGGCGGGTTGGAGTTGTAGCAGTCCGCCAGGACACGCATCCGCCCCACCTCGTGCCACTCGCCGCGCAGCTTGGGCCGCGCCATCGCCCCGATGCCCCGCGCCGCATCGTCCGCGCTGACGCCCAGCTCCAGCGCGACGCCGAGCGCGATCAGCGCGTTGCGGACGTTGTGGCGGCCCGGCTGCGGGAGATGCACGGCGGTGCCGCGGAAGCTCCAGCGCGTGCTGCCGTCCCGCTCCACATCTACCGAATCCATCCCGCCGTCCGGCCGCAGGTCCGCCGTCTCTTCCAGACCCGCGACGTGTACACGCCCGCGGCCGAGAAGCTCGTACGCCTTGGCGGGCAGCTCCGCCGGCTCGTCCGCGACGATGGCGACGGAGGCGGCGGGAAGGCCTTCCAGCAGTGCGACCTCCTCGCGGAACACGCCCGCGACGTCGCCGAAGCCCTCCAGGTGCTCCTCGCCGATAGAGGTGATGATGCCCACGTCCGGCTCCACGATGGCCGTCAGCACCTCGATCTCGCCCGGCTCGTTCGTCCCCATCTCCACCACTGCGACGTCCGCGTCGTCCGGGATCGACAGCAGCGTGAGGGGAACGCCCACTTGATTGTTCAGATTGGCTTCCGTCGCGTGCACGCGCAGGGTCGATCCGAGGGCGGCGCGCAGCAGCTCCTTCGTGGTCGTCTTCCCGTTGCTGCCGGCCACTCCGACGACCTTTCCGCCGAACGCGCGGCGGCGGTGGCGGCCCAGGCGGCCCAGCGCGGTGCGCGTGTCGGTGTCCGCCACGAAGAGGCGCATTCCCTCCGGCGCGTCTACAGGGACGCGGCTGACGACGGCGGCGGTGGCGCCCGCATCTGCCGCCTGGCCGAGGAAATCGTGCGCGTCGAAGCTGGCGCCGCTGAGGGCCACGAAAAGGCTGCCCGCCGTGATCTTCCGCGTGTCGGTCGATACGCCCGCGTACGTGGTCTCTGCATCTTCCGGAGATGCGTCCAGGCCCAGCGCGCGGGCCACCTCTGCCGCCGTCCAGCGGAATTCCGCCACGCCCCTACCCCTCCCGTTCCGCTGCAAATGTTTTCCGCCCGGCAAGGAGTTCGCGAATCACCTCCCGCTCGTCGAACGGAAGCTTCTCGGTGCCGCGGATCTGGTAGGTCTCGTGGCCCTTGCCCGCGAGCAGGACGAGGTCGTCCCGGCCCCCTTCGTTGAGGGCGTGGGCGATGGCCTCCCTGCGATCGGTAAGCCGGACGCGCGGTGCATCTCCCATGCCGCGTTCGATGTCGTCGGCGATGGCTTCCGGGTCCTCGGTGCGGGGGTTGTCGGAGGTCACGATGGCGAGGTCCGCAAGGGCCGCGGCGACGCGTCCCATCTCCGGACGTTTCCCCTTGTCGCGGTCCCCGCCCGCCCCGAAGACGACGATCAGGCGGCCCCGGACCAGGGGGCGAACGGCGAGCAGCGCGCGCTCCAGCGCATCGGGCGTGTGCGCGTAATCGACCAGCGTCGTCACCGCGTCCGGCGGGCCGACCACGCGCTCCAGGCGGCCGGGGACCTGCGGCAGCGTGGCGAGCCCGGCGGCGATCTCGTCCGCCTTCCAGCCCATGCTCCACAGCGCGGCGGCGGCGCCCAGCGAGTTCGCCACGTTGTAGCCGCCGAAGAGGGGGAGCGCGACGGGCGCCGAGCCGTCCGGCGTCTCCAGCGTCCACTCCATCCCGCCCTCGCCCACGCGGACGTCCAGCGCCCGCACATCTGCCGGGCGGTCGATGCCGAAGCGGACGATGCGCGGCGCATCTACCGAGTCCCACGCGGGATCGTCGGCGTTGAGCACGGCGGCGGCGCCGGGCTTGAGGAGGCCGACGAGGCCCAGCTTCGCCTCGCGGTACTCCTCCATCGTCGCGTGGTAGTCCAGGTGGTCGCGCGTGAGGTTCGTGAACAGCGCCGCGTCGAACCGCGCCGCCGCCGCCCGGCCCTGGTGCAGCGCGTGCGACGAGACCTCCATCGCCACGCCGCGCACGCCGTCATCCGCCAGCCCACGCAGCCAGCGGGCGAGGTCCACCGGCCCGGGCGTCGTCAGCCCCTCCGTCCCCTCGACCACCTTCCCGTCCGGCCCCACGGCGCCCAGCGTGCCGATCGAAGCGGCGGGCATCCGCGTGGACAGGAGATGGCGGAGGATGGCCGCCGTCGTGGTCTTCCCGTTCGTGCCGGTGATGCCGACCAGAGCCAGCTCGTTCCACGGGTCGCCGAAGAACTCCGCCGCCGCGTACGAGGCCGCCAATCGACCGTCCGTCACCTGGATCTGCCGGAGATCGACCTCCTCCGACGCACGCTCAACCGTCGCCCCCGCGGCGCCTTTCGCGGCCACGTCGGGGAGGAAGCGGTGCCCATCTCCCGTCGTCCCGCTCACGGCGCAGAAGAGCCAGCCGGGGCCGATCTGCCGCGAGTCGGACGAGAGGTCGTCCACGTTCACCTCGTCCAGCAGCCCGCCGCGGACGCCCGCGAGCAGCCCTTCGCGCTCCAGGCGCTCCGCGATCTGCGAGAGAGGAACGGAGCGCGCCATCAGCGGCTCCTCCCCACGAGCGTCACCGTCGCGCCGCGCGAGCCCATCGCCCCCGCAGCGGGAAGCGTGGAGGCGACGTCGCCGCCGCCCTGGAGGCGCACGTGGAAGCCGAGGGCGTGCATCCGCCGCGCGGCGTCGCGCAGGGAGAGGCCGGCCACATTCGGCACGGGGACGGAAGATGCGGGCGCGTCGCCGTCCGGCGCGGGCGCCTTCGGAGAGAGGAAGACGTAGGTGCCTTCGGTGCCCGACGGAGCCGCGGGCTGGTCATCCGCCGGAACCGCCGTCGCCGCCGCCATCTGGTGCACCGGCAGGCGGGAGGCGAGTAGGCTGCGGCCGTCCAGCGCGCGGGTGTGCGCGGCGAGGATGGCCTGGAACGTCTCGCGGCTCACCGGTGCCGCGGTGACGCCGCCATAGAACGCGCCCTGCGGCCGGTCGATCTTCACGTAGATGGCGAGCTGCGGGTCCTGCGCGGGGAAGAAGCCGGCGAACGTGGCGTTGTACGAGTCCGCCTCGTACCTCCCGCCCACGCCGGTGCGCCGCGCCGTGCCCGTCTTCCCGGCGACCACGAAGGTGGAGAGCGACGCGCGGGTGCCCGTGCCGTCCTCGACGACCGAGGCGAGGACGCGCCGCAGCGAGTCCGCCACCGCGCGCGGGACCACGCGACGCAACGGACGAGGGGCGACGTCGCGCACCGTCTCGCCCGCGGAGCTGCGGACGTGGTGGACGAGGTGCGGCTCCATGAGCGTGCCGCCGTTCGCCAGCGCGCCGTACGCCATGGCGAGCTGCAGCGGCGTGACCGCCACCTCGTAGCCGATGGCGACGCTGGCGGGCGTGTACCCGGACCACTGCTTCAGCCCCGGCAGGCGGCCGGAAGCTTCCGCCGGGTACTCGACCCCCGTGGCCGTGCCGAAGCCGAAGTCGCGCAGGTAGCGGTACTGCTGGGCGGGCGGGATGCGCTCGCTGAACTTGGCCATGCCGATGTTGCTGGACACCCGCAGCGCATCGCGCAGGGTGAGCCACTGGTTCTCTTCCACGTCCCTCAGCACGCGGCCGCTGGGCATGGTCCACGAGCCGTTCTCGCCGAAGATGCGGTCGCCCAGCTTCGCGTATCCCCCGGCGAGCAGGGACGCGACGAAGAAGGGCTTGATGGTCGATCCCGGCTCGTACGGCTCGATCATGGCGCCCAGGCCGATGCCGCCGCCGGGGCGCTTGGAAACCGCGGCCAGCACCTCGCCCGTGCGCGGATCGGTGAGCAGCATGTCGCCGCCGGCCGCGTTGGTGGTGCGGATGGCCTCGGTCAGCGCCTCGTCGGCGATCTGCTGGAGCTCGAAGTCGATGGTGAGGTAGACGTCGCTGCCGTCGCGCGGCGGCTCCACCGGCAGGGTGATCGAAGACTCGACCACGCCGTGCGCGTCACGCCGGTTCACCGCGTAGCCGTCGATCCCCCGGAGCACGGTGTCCTGCTCCTGCTCGATCCCGCCCGCCGCCCGCCCGTCGGCAGACACGCCGCCGAGGACCTCGCGGGCGATGGCGCCCTGCGGGTAAAAGCGCTCCAGCTGGCGGTCCCAGTGCAGCCCGCGAACGCTGTCCAGCGCGTGCCGCTGCTCGGGCGAGAAGCGGCCGGGGACCACGACCCAGGCGCGGCGGCGGTCCACGAGCTTGCGAGCCGCGGGACGGGAGATGCCCAGCGCGCGCGCCAGCCTGTCCGCCGCCTTCGCGTCCTTGATCTCGCGCGGGGCCACGGAGAGCGCGAACGTTTCGCGCGTGAGCGCCAGCGGCACGCCCTCGCGATCATAGATGCCCCCGCGGCGCGCGGGAAGCGGCTGCCGCGCCTGCTGCTGCTCCGCGGCGACGGCGGCCCACTTGCGCCCCTCGAACCCCTGCAGCTCCACCCCGCGGCCGATGATCGCCAGCCCCGCCGCGCAGACGGCGACGGTGAGGATGTGGCGGCGGGCGGGCAGCTTCTCGGCCGCGTCCCAGCGCTTCTGGCCGTCGCGCGCGCGGCTCATTTCGCCCCCGCGCTGTCGGCGGGGACGCGCGCGGCGCCGGCGGGAACGGGCAGCAGCACGATCTCCTCGTCGGTCGGTAGATGCAGACCCAGCCGCTCCTTCGCGACGCGGACGATGCGCGCGCGGCTCTGGAGCGCCTGGATGCGGTTCGCCATCTCCACCTTCTCGCCCTCGGCCACCGCGAGCTCGTTGCGCAGCCCGCGCAGCTCCCGCTCGCGCTCCACGGCGCGCGTCTGCCGCCACACCACCGCGCCGAACGCGGCGAGCAGGACGGCGACGAAGCCCGCGGTGCGCAGCATCGCCCGTCCGCGCCCGCTGCCGCGGCGGCGGCGCGGGCGGCCGGGAAGCTCGGCGCGCGGCTGCTTCGCGCGGGGGCGCGGCGGGGAAGCCATCAGCCCTTCCTCCACGCACGCAGGCGGGCGCTGCGGGCACGCACGTTCTCGCGCACCTCTTCGGGAGATGCGGACACGGGCTTGCGCGTGAGCGTCTCGCCGTCCGCCACCCCGCCGCAGATGCAGATGGGCAGGCCGGGCGGGCAGGTGCAGGCGGTGCTCCAGTCGCGGAACGCGTTCTTCACCAGCCGGTCCTCGAGCGAGTGGTAGCTGAGCACGGCGAAGACGCCGCCGGGCGCCAGCGCGTCCCTGAAAGCGGGAAGGGCGCCCTCCAGCGCCCCGATCTCCCCGTTCACCGCGATGCGAAGCGCCTGGAAGATGCGCGCCCTGTCCGACGCGTCGCTGCCGGGCAGCGCCCGGCCGATGATCTCGACCAGGTCGTCGCTGGTCTCGATGCGGCGTTTGGCGCGGATCTCCAGGACGATGCGGGCCAGCATGCGCGACCGCTTCTCCTCGCCGTAGCGGAAGAAGACGTTCGCCAGGTCCTCTTCCTCCCACGTGTTCAGCACGTCGGCCGCGCTGGGCTCGCCCGCGCTGTCCTGGCCCATGCGCATGTCCAGCGGCGCGCCGGGCCGGAAGGTGAAGCCGCGCTCCGCCTCGTCGATCTGGTGGGATGAGATGCCGAGGTCCAGGAGGACGCCGTTCAGGGTGCCGGGTTCGATGCCCGCCGCCGCGACGGACGAGGCGAAGTTCGAGCGGACGAGGCGGGCCCGGCCGCCGAAGCGGGCCAGGCGTGCGCCGGCCTCGCGCAGCGCGTCGGGGTCGCGGTCCACGCCCACCAGCTCCGCGTACGGCGCGCGCTCCAGCAGCGCCTCGGCGTGGCCGCCGCCGCCCAGCGTGCCGTCCAGATAGACGCCGCCGCGCTCGGGGCGGAGGTACGACATCACCTCCTCCACCATCACGGGAGCGTGGTAGTCCGAGGCGTGCGTCATCGGGGACCAGTCAGCCGAAGATCTGGTGCATGAAGCGAGCGGCATCGGGCACCGGGGTGGCAACGGTTTGCGCGAAGCGGTCGGGATTCCAGAGCTCGATACGGTCGATCGCACCCACCACCAGGGTGGGGCCGGCGATGCCCACCGCGTCCTGCAAGCGTTGCGGGACGAGGATGCGGCCCTGCTTGTCCGGCGTGACCTCCACCGCGTTGGCGGTCACGCCCAGCACGAAAGGGCGGGCCTGCGGCTGGAGACGAAGCATCTCGCGCAGGCGCACCTCCACCTCGGCCCAGGCGGGCTCCGGGTACAGCGTGAGGGCGTTTTCAGCGACGTGGACCAGGACCAGCGGACGTTCTGCAGTGTCGCGGCGGAACGAGACGGGAAGGTTGAGCCTTCCCTTCTCGTCGATCTGGTGCAGGTAGCTCCCCAGGTAGCCGCTCATTCGCTCCGGTTGCTTGGGAGGCCCGGAACGGCGGCCCCACTCTCCCCCACTTTCACCCACCTGGACCCAAGGTAACGCGAAAGCGGGTCACGTCAAGACGAACGTAAGCCGAAGCATACGACTGCAGATGCACCGGAAAACCGCTGCGCCCGCGGGGCGTAGCAGCTTCCGCTAAACACGGCTCCGACCGGAAGTTGGAGAACCTCCGCATCTCCCTCCCGAAAACGTCAGTTGCGCTGCCGTTTCTGGTCGATGGCGAGTGGCGCTCACGGACAAACGCCCGCGGGTCCAACCTGCGGCTAGAAACGGCACGAAGCGCCTCCGCGGGCTGCGTCTTCGGCTTCGGTTGCGGAACTGAGGCGGAGAGGCCGCCGACACGCCCGGGCGGGTAAACCCGCGGGGCTACGACGGCGCGAAGCCCGCTGCGCGGGCTGCATCTGCGGCATCCACGCGGTGTCCACCCTTTCGCGCCAATGCGGCGATCACGGTGACCGCCGCGCATCATCATCTCCGCGCTCCGCACCGATCCCGGCTGCACGCCCGCTCCGCACCGCATCAATGGGTGCGGCAGCAGCCTACGCACGTGGGCTTCGCGCTTTAGCCGCCCGGGCGATGCCACCCGCGCGTCACCACCGACGGGCGCCGCATCTACCGCATCTACCGCATCTACCGCATCTACCGCGTTTCACCCGTTGTCGAAGCGGCGCTGTGGTCGATGGCGCCGTCCCACATCTCCCGAAACGCGAACCGACCCTCCCCCGTGATGCGGAGGAGGGTCGGCGTGCTTCCAGAGCCGGCAACGGTCGGCGATTACCGCCCGAAGGCGTGCTCCAGCGTGTCGGCGAGGCGGTAGCCGGCTTCGGCGATGGCGGGGTCGACGACCTTGTTCGTCCACGCAGCGTACGACTGCACCGGCTCCTGGCCGCGCTTCAGCTCGGCGGGGTACGCCTGGCGGGCCGTCGCGAAGCCCTCCATCGACCAGGCGGCCGCGTCCTGCGGCGCCAGGTGCCGGCGGAACATCGACGCGGGCTCGCGGCGCATCACCCCGGCGGCGATGCGGCCCACGCGGCTTTCCACCGTCTCGCCCGCCAGCAGCGGGAAACGGCGGCTGAGCGCGCTGTCCCAGTAGCCGTGCAGGCTGTGCGTGCCCTCCAGCTTGAAGTCGTTGCCCCCGTGGTCGCCCTGCGGCTCCATCAGCGTCATGCGCGCGCTGTTGTGCAGCGGCTGGTGCGCGTCGCCCGTGAGGTGCTCCACCCAGGCGAGCAGCACGGCGCGCCGCCCGGCGTCCAGGTTGGGGTCCGCGATCTCGCGCTCGAAGGCGTTGAGGCTGTCCACCAGCATCCCCGCCGTGCCCCGCGTGCTGATGCGCGGCGGCGCGCCCTCGTACGCCTGCTCCCAGAAGTGGTTGACGTAGTGCCACGACGGCTGGTGGTACGCCGCGCCCTTCACCGTCTTGTCGCGGATGATGTCCGCCCACGTGGCCGCGCGCACGAAGAGCTCGCGCTCGCGAATGGCGGCGGGCAGCGCCGGGTCCAGCAGGTCGCGGATGCCGGAGCTGTCTGGCGCCTGCATGAGCAGCGCGATCACCCAGGCGCGCGTCTGCGGGCGCATGGTCTCCCACGCGATGCGCGCGACCACGCGGTGGCCCACGTCGTCCCACGCGCGCGCGGGCCGCGGAAGCAGGAACGCGGCGCCGAGGGCCAGTGCGACCAGTGCGGATTTCTTCATCGTCGGTCCGGGAACGGAGTGGGTTCGGTAGATGTGCGGCGCTGGATCAAACCGCGCCGCGGTCGTGCGTCTGGGCTGGCGAAACCAACGTCGCGCGGCGGGTGGGGACGCGCAAGTCGCTCGTCCGCCGTGCGTCAGCCCGTGCGGTCCAGAAGCTCCAGCGCGTGCATCACCAGCATGCTCACGGCATCCGCATGCGCGTATCCGCCGTCGTACAGCAGGTCCACGTTCTGGAAGAAGGCCGCCAGCAGCACGAGGTCGGCCACCAGCAGCTCGGCGGGCACACGGGCGGCGGGAGTCGGGTCGCTCGCGCGGGCGATCAGGTTGGCGACGACCGCCCGCACCCGCGCCTCCGCGCTGGCGGGCACGTCGCGCACGCCGAGCGGCCGCGCCACCTGCGCGACCACCGCGTCCACGAACGGACGCACCGCATCGTCCAGCTCTTCCCGCATCCGCCTGACCGTTCGGCGTGAATAGCGCATGAGCGGCGGCAATCTACGACCTCGCGGCGTGGCGGACGAGCCCGCCGAACGAATGGACGGCACCGTTCCCCGCGCCCGGTCGAAGAAGAATCGCTGGCGGCGGCGTGAGGTCCACATTCACCTTTTCCGCCTAGTGTTGATCAGGGGCGCAGAAACATTTATTTTCATCCTCCCACCCGCCCGGCACCCCGCCGGGCCCATACTCATCCAAGCGCGGAGACACCAGCATGGCCCACGACTTCCAGGACCTGACCAACGACGAGATGGACTCGATCATCGGCGGCGGCGACATTGCCACCACCGTGATCGAGGGCGCCAAGACTGTCGGTACCAACCTCGCCCGGCTCGGCCAGGCGATGGTCGACCTCCTGACCAAGTAGCCGACCTCGCCGGAAAGAAGCTGCGGAACGGCTCGTTCCGCAGCTTTCCCTGCGCCGAACAGCGTTCCTTTCAGGAAATTTTCGGCGAAAATATCAGGTTCGCACCCGGCGGATGGTGCTACGCCCCCCGCCGCCGGACGCACGAAGCCCCTCCGCGAACGGAGGGGCTTCAGGTGCCATCGGCCGCCACCGGCCTCCGGTGGACCCTCGCGGGCCCGGCGTGGTTCGCTGTCCGGGTTCTCATCCGTGCCCACCCAGGAGGACGCGCAAGCGTCGGTGGGGGTAATCTCGGCTTTCTCGTTCCCGGCTTCGATTGCCACGAAGCGTAAAACACCGCGGAGAGCGGGAATGTTTGCGGAGTTCACCCCTCCGCGCGTATACGGCCGTCGCACGCTGCGCCCGGTCGGACGATCAAAGCTCCAAACGCACGCCCAGGTTGAGCTTGCGCCCGTCCAGCGGCGCCCACGCGTCCGTCGTCCAGCGCCCGCCGGGCCCGGCCGAGGGGCGCAGCAGCGGTTCCCACCGCGTCTGCCGCACGCCGCCCAGGTTCTCGGCGTTGAGAAAGACGCCCGTCTCCCCGAAGCGCAGCTCGCCCAGAACGCCCACGAGCAGGTACGAACGGCTCCACTGGCGATACGGATCATCCTCCAGCCGCTGCCGTCCCGTGTACGAGGTCTCCACCCCGATGCGGCCCCGCGCCTCGCTCTCCAGCAGCACGTCCAGCGACAGAGCGTGCCGCGGGACCAGCGGCGACTCCACGCGCCGCGCCCGCTCCGGGTCCGCCTCGCGCGAGCGGGTGAAGGTGTGCGCGGCGATCACGTGCAGCGGCGCGGCGTTGAACGACGCGAGCAGCTCGGAGCCCCAGGCCCGCGTGGGCGACGCCGCGTTCACCAGCTCCAGCAGTCCCGGCGCGGAGAGGGACGGCCGCGCGAGCACTGCGTCGCGGATCTCGGCGGCGAAGAGCGTCTCGGTAACCTGCCAGCGGGCGGACGCCCATCCCACGTCTACCGAGCCGTTGCGCGCCCGCTCGGCCCGAAGCCGTCCGGGCGGCACCAGGCGCTGGAGGCCCACGGCTTCCACCTCTTCCACCAGCCGCGTCGGCGGCATGTAGCCCGCGCCGGCGGACAGCCTCACCGTGAACGGCTCCGCCGGCCGCAGCAGCAGCGAGGCGCGTGGGCTCACGCGCGTGCCGAACCCGCGGTCGAAGTCCGCACGGACGCTCGCCGCCACGCGCAGCCACTCGGCGGGCGCGTACTCGTCCTGCGCGAACACGCCCGGCACCGTGCGCCCGTAGCCGGCCGCGGGGTTGGCGGCGGACGAGAGCGCGTCGTGCTGCACGGCGGCGCCCAGCAGCCACGCGTGCAGCCCGGCGGTGCCCCCCAGCGTGGCCTCCGCCAGCCCGGTGCGCGTCCGCTCGCGGTCGCCCTCCTCGCCGAACGAGCGCCGCCGCCGCGTCTCGGCCGCCGCGGCGCGCACGCCCAGCAGCAGCCCGCCGCGCGTGGGGAAGCGCCCGGACAGCCCGCCGTCCACCCGCCGCGTTCCCAGCGCCTCGCGGAACTCGCTGCCGTCGGGCAGCCGCGCGCCGTCCACCGTCCCGCCGCGCCTTTCCTCGGCCAGGTAGCCCACGGTCGCGAAGACGGAGCGGCCCGCGCCGCCGTCCCAGAAGAGCCGCGGG
>DASRQW010000403.1 GCA_035696245.1 Longimicrobiaceae bacterium
GATCCCCAGCACCCGGAAGATCGCCCCCTGGAGCGCCGGGTCGTGGATCCGGATGGAGCCGCTGGCCATCTCGTTCCCGTTGTACACCGCATCGTACGCGCGGGATCGCACCGGCTTGCGGTACAACGACTTGGCCGCATCCGTCGTGATCGTCTCGCCGGCCGCCGCCTCTAGCACCGCCGCCACGTCGTCCGCGTGCGGCATGGTGAACGGATGGTGCGCCGCCACCAGCCGGTTCGCCTCGGGGTCCCAGTCGAACGCCGGAAACTCCGTCACCCACAGCCACGCGTGCTTGGTGTCGTCCACGAGGCCGAGCTTCTTCGCGAGGTGCCGGCGAAGCTCGTCCAGCGCGGACTCCAGGCCCACGGCCACGCCCTCTGCGGGAGCCGTGCCGCGCGCGTCGTCGCTCGCCGGGTCGGCCATGCGGAAGTGGCCGACGACGGCCACCAGCAAGTCGCCGCTCTCCATCCCCGTGGCCTGAAACAGCTCGGAGGAGAGCGATTCCTCCATCGCCTTGGCGAACTGGCCGGTCAGCCCCTCGTCACCGCGCTTCACCCACAGCGCCCCCGCCGCGCCGCCGCGCTTCGCCACGTCCTGCAGCTCGTCCAGCTCCTTGCGCGAGAGGCGGGCGCCCCCGGGCACGCGGATGGCGCGGATGCGGTGCCCCGCCTCGCCCACACCCTGGAAGAGCCGGAAGTCGGCCTTCGAGAGGATGGACGTGAGGTCCGCGATGGGCAGGCCGAAGCGCAGGTCCGGCTTGTCCGTGCCGTAGCGCGCCATGGCCTCGGCGTAGGTCATCCGCGGGAACGGGGTCTCGATGTCCGCGCCCAGGCTCTCCTTCCAGATGGCCGCCATCAGGCCCTCGCCGACGCGGAACACGTCGTCCTCGTCCACGAACGCCATCTCGGCGTCGATCTGCGTGAACTCCGGCTGCCGGTCCGCGCGCAGGTCCTCGTCGCGCAGGCAGCGCGCGATCTGGAAGTACCGGTCGAAGCCGCTCACCATCAGCAGCTGCTTGTACAGCTGCGGCGACTGCGGCAGCGCGTAGAACTCGCCCGGGTGTACGCGGCTGGGCACCAGGAAGTCGCGTGCGCCCTCGGGCGTGGGCTTGGTGAGCAGCGGCGTCTCGATCTCCAGGAACCCCGCGTCCGACAGGAAGTTGCGCGCCGTCCTCGCCGCGTTGTGCCGCGCGATGAGGTTGCGCTGGAGCTCCGGCCGGCGCAGGTCGAGGAAGCGGTGCTTGAGGCGCAGGTCTTCCGACGGCAGCTCCTCTTCCGGCGCGTAGTAGACCTGGATGGGCAGCGGCTCCGCGCGCGTGACGATGGTCAGCGACGTGCCGCGGACCTCGATCGCGCCGGACGGAAGGTCGGCGTTGGGCTTGATGCGCGGCTCCACGCGTCCCTCGACCTGCACCACGTCTTCCGGACCGAGCGCGCGGGCGGCGGCGAGCACGTCGGCCGGCGTCCACTCGGAATCGAACGAGACCTGCACCAGCCCGGCGCGGTCGCGGAGGTCCAGGAACACGAGGCCGCCCAGGTCGCGGCGGCGGTGCACCCAGCCGGCCAGGCGTACGTCTGCACCGGCGTGCTCCTCGCGGAGCGAGCCGGCGGCGTGAGTGCGGAACGAGGTCGCGAAGTCGGTCATGGAAGCGTGCCCCCGCCCGCGGGGGCGGAGGCGCGCGCCGTCCGCCGCGCCGCGAGGCGCGTGTAGATGAAGATCCCCAGCAGCACCCCGGCCGAGTCCGCGATCCAGTCGCGGGGGTCGGCCGAGCGGCCGGGGACGAAGACCTGGTGGATCTCGTCGCTCACCCCGTACAGCGAGCCCGCGACGAAGGGGATCAGCCAGCCGCGCCCGCGGCCGCCGGAAAGCGTCCACGCGCGCTCGATGAGGAAGCCCAGCACCGCGTACGCCGTGCCGTGCTCCACCTTGTCGAAGTTGTCGATGTGCGGCGACGGGACGTGGTGGAACGAGCTGACGATGAACAGCATGGCCATCCACCCGATCGCGGGTGCCCAGGCGCGGACGCGCGGACTCACGCGGTCTCGGCTTCGGCCACCAGCGCGTGGAACTGCTCGGGCGAGGTGGCAGCCGCCAGCGCCTCGCGCACGTCGTCCCGCCGCAGCAGCCGGCTGATGCGGCTCAGCGCCTTCACGTGCTGCCCGGCCGAGCCCTCCGAGCCCACGAGGAGGAAGAAGAGCGAGACGGGCTTGCCGTCCAGCGCCTCGAACTCCACAGGCTGCGCGGTGATCCCCGCCGCCATCGCCAGCCCTTCCACCCCCGCCGCCTTGCCGTGCGGGATCGCCACGCCGCTGCCGATGCCCGTGGTGAGCACCGCCTCGCGCTCGCGCACCGCGCGCAGGATCTCGTCCGCGTCGGCCACTGCGCCGGCGGCGTGCAGCACCTCCACCAGCTCGGCCAGCAGGTCGTCCTTGGTCGCGCCGCGAAGGGGCACCCGGATGCGCTCGGGGGTAAGGATCTCGCTCAGCAGCACCGCGTTCCTGGTGTGATCGACCGGCATACGGAAAGGCGCGGGGCGGCGCATGAGGCCGCCCCGGTGCAGACCTTGCTAAGCTAACCTGCGCGCGGTGCCGCATCAAGCACGCGCGGCGGAACATCGCCGGGGTTGCGGGGGATTAGGCGGCTTGGCCCGGCGGGGCTCCCGCGGCCCCTCCGCAACACCGGTAAGGACGAAGAAGATGAGCGACACCACCACGCGCCAGGACCTGATCGGCATGCTGCCCGAAGAGGCGGAGGCCGCCCTGCGAGCACACTTCGCGTCGCGCGGGCAGCCCGCCTACCGCGCGGGGCAGGTCGTGCGCTGGATCTTCGAGCGCGAGGCCTTCGGCTTCGACGCCATGACCGACCTTCCCGCGGCCGAGCGCCTGGCCCTCGGCGGTGCCTTCACACTGTGCGCCCCCGCCGCCGCCAAGGTCTCCGTCTCCACCGACGGCACCGCGAAGCACCTGTGGCGCCTGGACGACGGCGAGCTGATCGAGTCCGTCCTCATCCCCACGTCCACCCGCCTGACGCTGTGCATCTCGTCGCAGGCGGGGTGCGCGATGGCGTGCGAGTTCTGCGCGACCGGCTGGTCCGGCTACCGCCGCCAGCTCACCGCGGGCGAGATCGTGGCGCAGTACCGCGGCGCCCGCCGCTGGGCGCGCGACAACGGCTACGCGGACATCAGCAACATCGTCTTCATGGGGATGGGCGAGCCGCTGATGAACCCCAAGGCGCTATTCCCCACCCTGGCGATCCTGAACCGCGGCTACGGAGTGGGCGCGCGCCGCATCACCGTCTCCACCGTGGGCGTGGTCCCCGGGATCGTTCGCCTGGCGGAAATGCCGGAGCAGTTCCGCCTGGCGGTCTCGCTCCACGCGCCCAACCACGAGCTGCGCCAGAAGCTGATCCCGCTGGAGAAGAAGTATCCGCTGCCCGAGCTGCTCGACGCGCTGCGCCGGTTCGACGAGGCGGGCGGCAAGCGCATCACCTTCGAGTACGTGATGATCGACGGCGTGACCGACGAGCCGCACCTGGCCGACGAGCTGGCCGGCGTGATCGGCGAGTTCAACGCCTTCGTGAACCTCATCCCGTTCAACCCGATCCCGGGCACGGACTGGCAGCCGTCTACCCGCGCGCGGCTCAACTACTTCGTGGAGCGCCTGGAGAAGCGCGGCATCTCGGCCTTCGTGCGCGAGTCGCGCGGCAGCGACATCGCCGCCGCCTGCGGCCAGCTCCGCGCCGAGGTCACCCAGGGCCGCAAGCCCGTGCAGATGGGGTCGCTGTAGGGCACGTAGCATCGGTTGAGGGAGATGACGAGGGCCGGCTTCCGCGAGTGGGGCCGGCCTTTTTTGCGGTTCCGAGAGGTTTCGCTGCGGGAAAGATGCCCCCTCCCCCGGCCCCTCCCCCGCAAGCGGGAGAGGGGAGAACTGCTTGCGGGAGATGGGTTTATCGTTCGGAAATCTGGCTGAGAACTGCCGGTAGATCATGCAGGACCTGCTCGTTCGTGAAGCGGATCACTTTGATCCCGCGTGCGGAGAGCACTTCACTCCGCGCCTCATCGCGCTCCGCTTGGCTGAGGTGTACCTCACCATCCACCTCGACGCACAGCTTCAGAGTTGGGCAGTAGAAGTCCAGAACGAAGCGGTCAACCGCGTGCTGCCGCCGAAAGTGCAAGCCGCCCAGTTGCTCCTTCCGCAACGCCGCCCACAGCTTCTTCTCCGCGGGCGTTGCCTCCCGCCGCATCATCCTCGCCGCCAGCTGCACCTCCCGGCTCCGAGCCCGCATTCGCTGCAAACCTTTCAGCCGCTGTGGAATACGCTCCCCTCTCCCGCTTGCGAGGCTGTGTGAAAACTCTCGTCGGGCGTCGATTCGGGGGATTTCCGGGGGTCATCTGACCTGCCTTGGTCCGAGATCGTGCGGCAGAAGCGATTTGTGCGCGTGCTAGTGGGTTAGCATCTCAAAGCCGCGGAGTTTTCACACAGCCTCTTGCGGGGGAGGGGCTGGGGGAGGGGGCGCCCTTTCAGCCGACTCCAACGCCTGGATCGCGCGCTCATCCGTTCCACATCTACCGAAGCAACTCTGTCGCTGGATGACCGCGCCCTACCACTCCCATTACGTACGATCCCAAACAGTTGCATCCAGCAGATGTGCATCAAGCAGATCGTCGTCGCCGCGCTCAGCCATCTCCGCGAACGCCTCCGCCCAGCCAGCACGCGGGTGACTCGCCCGATCACTGCCGGTCGTTCCACTCTCCGATGTGATCTCCGCCCCGGCGATCAATCCACTCTGCCGGCGGTCCTGGCCAGGAGCCTGCATTCGCCGCAAACCTTTCAGCCACCGTGGAATAGACTCCCCTCTCCCGCTTGCGGGGGAGGGGTTGGGGGAGGGGGCACCGCTTCCGCAACGACAATCTATCCATTACGCGGCACTTCACCAGCGGCTCGCATCGAGCCCGCACCGGCTCCATTCTTGCCAATCGCGCGCCTCGGCCGGCTCCCCGCCGGTGCGCACGCGGGTCCAACGCATCTCCACACCACCAGGCGAGGGCGGGCACGATGGCGGACAGGTACGTCTACTTCTTCGGCGCGGACCAGACCGAGGGCAGCGCGGAGATGAAGGACCTGCTGGGCGGCAAGGGCGCGGGCCTGGCCGAGATGGCCAAGATCGGCGTTCCCGTCCCCCCCGGCTTCACCATCACCACCGAGGTCTGCCGCCGCTACCTCGCCGCCGGCAAGTACCCGGACGGTCTGGCCGATGATGTGGACGCCGCGCTGAAGCGGCTGGAGGAAGCGACGGGGAAGACGTTCGGCGCCGGCCCCAACCCGCTGCTGGTCTCCGTGCGCTCCGGCGCCGCGTTCAGCATGCCGGGGATGATGGACACCATCCTCAACCTGGGCCTCAACGACGAGACCGCGGCCGCGCTGGCCGCCAACTCCGGCAACGAGCGCTTCGCCCTCGACTCGTACCGCCGCTTCGTGCAGATGTACGCCAACGTGGTGCTCGGCATCCGTGGCGAGCGCTTCGAGCACCTGATCGAGCAGCGGAAGCACGTGCGCGGCGTGAAGGAAGACACGGACCTCTCGGTCGACGAGCTGCGCGCGCTGGTGGACGAGTTCAAGGCGCTCGTCCGCGAATCTACCGGCAGTGCGTTCCCTGACGATCCCGAGGCGCAGCTCTGGGGCGCGATCCACGCCGTCTTCAACTCGTGGGAGACGCCGCGGGCCAAGGCGTACCGCCGCATCAACAACATCTCCGACGACCTGGGCACCGCCGTGAACGTCTGCTCCATGGTCTTCGGCAACATGGGCGACGACAGCGGCACCGGCGTCTGCTTCACGCGTAACCCATCCACCGGCGAGCGCGAGCTGTACGGCGAGTTCCTGGTCAACGCGCAGGGCGAGGACGTGGTGGCCGGCATCCGCGACCCGTTCCCCATCTCGCAGATGGCGCAGGCGCTGCCCGAGCCGTACGCCGCGCTGCTCGAAGCGCAGAAGCTGCTGGAGGAGCACTACCGCGACGTGCAGGACCTGGAGTTCACGGTGGAGAAGGGGCAGCTCTACCTGCTCCAGACGCGCTCCGCCAAGCGGAGCGCCGCCGCCGCCGTCCGCGCCGCAGTGGAGATGGTGGACGAAGGCGTGCTGACGACGGAAGATGCGGTGCTCCGCGTCGATCCCGAGCAGCTCGACCAGCTGCTGCACCCGATGATCGACCCGAAGGCGCACGTGAAGGTGCTGACGACCGGCCTGCCCGCGTCGCCCGGTGCGGCGTCGGGGCGCGTGGTGTTCAACCCGGACGAGGCGGCGGCGCGCGGGCCGGACGAGCCCGTGATCCTGGTGCGGCGGGAGACGAGCCCGGAGGACTTCCACGGGATGGTCGCCGCGCGCGCCATCCTCACCTGCCGCGGGGGGATGACGTCCCACGCCGCCGTGGTGGCGCGCGGCATGGGCAAGTGCTGCGTGGCGGGCGCGAGCGAGATTCAGGTGGACGAGGCGTACCGCCGCTTCACCGTGGGCGACGTGGTGGTGCACGAGAACGACTGGATCACGCTGGACGGTAGCACCGGCCGCGTGATCCTGGGCGAGGTGCCCACGGCCGAGCCGGAGCTGTCCGAACACTTCCAGCGGCTGATGGAGTGGGCCGACGGTTTCCGGACCCTGCGCGTGCGCACGAACGCCGACACGCCGCACGACAGCGAGGTCGCGCGGCGCTTCGGGGCCGAGGGCATCGGCCTGTGCCGCACAGAGCACATGTTCTTCGAGGGCGACCGCATCGACGCCGTGCGGGAGATGATCCTCTCCGACAGCGCGCCCCGCCGCGCTATCGCGCTCGCCAAGCTGCTGCCCATGCAGCGCGCCGACTTCGAGGGCATCTTCCGGGCGATGGACGGCCTGCCCGTCACCATCCGCCTGCTTGACCCGCCGCTGCATGAGTTCCTCCCCGCCGGCGCCGCCGAGATCAAGGACCTGGCACGCAAGATGGGCGTGGACAGCGCCAAGCTCCGCGCCCGCGTGGACGCGCACCACGAGGCCAACCCCATGCTGGGCCATCGCGGCGTGCGCCTGGGGATCTCGTTCCCGGACATCACGTGGATGCAGGCGCAGGCCATCTTCGAGGCCGCCGTCGCCGTGCAGAAGGAGGGCGTCGTCGTCTGCCCGGAGATCATGGTGCCGCTGGTGGGCACCGTGGAGGAGCTGGCCCGCCAGCGCGTGGTGATCGACGAGGCCGCCCGCGACGTCTTCGAGCACGCCGAGGCGGAGGTGGACTACATGGTAGGGACGATGATCGAGCTCCCCCGCGCCGCCCTCACCGCCGACCGGATCGCCGAGCAGGCCGAGTTCTTCTCGTTCGGCACCAACGACCTGACGCAGACCACCATGGGCCTGTCGCGCGACGACGCCGGCAGCTTCCTGCCCGGCTACGTGGAAGCCGGCATCCTCCCCGCGGACCCGTTCCAGACGCTGGACCAGGAGGGCGTGGGCAAGCTGGTGGAGATGGCCGTGACGCTCGGCCGCGGCGTGAAGCCGGACCTCAAGCTCGGCATCTGCGGCGAGCACGGCGGCGACCCCAAGTCCGTGCACTTCTTCCACCGCATCGGCCTGAACTACGTCTCCTGCTCACCGTACCGCGTCCCGATCGCGCGGCTCGCGGCGGCACATGCGGCGCTTATCCCGATAAAAATACGCCCCCGGCTGTGAGCGAATTGGAACTTACACTCGGTGCCGGAGGCGTGAGCTAAAGCGCCGATCAGATTGCAGTCAAGACGAACGTCGTGCAAAAATTGTCACCCACCGATGATCCGAGGTAGCACTTATAACGGGAAACGAGACTTCCTCAAGTATTTCTAGAACTTCACCGAGCGAGTA
>DASRQW010000404.1 GCA_035696245.1 Longimicrobiaceae bacterium
AGCATAGCCGGCGGTGTCTGTAAGCACCGTTGGTGGAGCAACCTGGCCTCCGCCGGCGACAACTGCGAAAGTGACGACCGCACCCTTTACTCCTGCACCGTTATGGTTGGTGAGTCTGACTTTCAGGGGAACAGGTAACGCCGCGTTGGGGGCACCGGTTTGTCCATTGCCCGATATAATGGACAGCAGCGAGGGCGCGCTGTTGGCACACGTTGTACTCACCGTCGCGATTTCACTACTCATGCGGGACGTCACCCACTGGCGCCCATCGTCGGTCCCAAGATAATCTCCGTCAATCCGATGGAGTTGATAATCGCTAAAGGCGACGACAACAGGGTAGGCGCCCTCCAACGTGATGTTCCCAATTATTTTGATTGGATTCAGCGTGAACTCGGGAGTTATGATGGAAGTCCGGAACGCATCGTAGTAATTCGAGAGGTAACTGGGTGCATGCTCCTCCTCGTTGAAGCCGAGCCACAGGATGATGTCCTTGCTCACCGTTCCCTGAACCGCAAGTCCATCCCTCCGCGCAACAGGACCACCTATGTAGCTTAGCGGGGCAGCCAAGTTCATCGCGCCAAGGCAAGCCGCAGGGGCAGTACGCGCGTCAGATTGTCCCTCCGTCACGAGCTTGAGTGCCTGTTGCGCGATCAGGGTCCCTTGAGAGTGTCCTAGAACAATGACCGCACGTCCGGCTTTGACCTCGCGTTGGATGCGCGAGGCAAGGTTTACTGCATCTACGTTCGCGAGGTCGGGCGCGTATCCGAGTACATCCAACATCTGATCTTTGGCCCGACCAAAATCCGCGAGCGTGGTGCACTTCAATGCTAAGTTCGCCCATTTCAGCCAGCTAGCGCTGTAGGCGATCGAGGCAGCAGCCACTAAACACTTTCCAACCTCATTCGGCCGGTGCGTCCAAGTCGCATTATAGAAGAGCGAGACACGCAGGTTTCTATCGAGCGGCATGCCATTCGTTTGCAGGACCTGCCGAATGTGAGCGAGAGTGGCGAGTGCATCGGCAGGAGAATTACCGACCCCGTTTACGTAGATGACGCTGACACCTGCGCCCGCTGCCGGTACCACGCTGCGCGAAGATCGTGATGCAGCGAGCGTAGTGGTGTCGCCGATGGTGAAGATGTGACCGTCGAGGGCTTGGTGTGCCCTACGCATTCCCGCGGAATCAGCGACGAGGTCAAATGCCGCATTGATGGACGAGTAGAGCCGAACCACTGAATCCGCACCCACCCGATCGCTTAACAGTATCGCGCGGTCCAGAATTTCCTGGAATATCACATCGGCAGCGGGTGATGTAGCCAGCTCGCGTATCTCAGCCAGTTTTGCCACTTCGCTCGCACTTACCGGATGAGCAATATCAGCACCGGCAATCAGGGTGTGATTCCGGTCCATTCGTATTGTTCCGTTTGCGGGGGCCGGAGCTCCGTCCAGCAGAACTACTAATTCAGAACGACCCAGTCCTGCGGCGAGCGAGTAGTTGACCGTTGAATTCGCGGGATGCGTTGCGGCACCGCTTTCCGGTGATCCGGTAACCCCCTCGCCAAGCACCACAGAAACCGAAAATGTCTTGGGCGTTGGTGGGGTCGTGGTTGACTCGCCTCCGCAGGATCCGAACAAAACGGGGAGAGCTAGAACAGCTAGAGAGCGAAGTAGCAGAGATCCACGTCCCATTGGAAGTGCCTCCAGTGTTGAGCAAGAAGGGGAAAGGAGCACATGGAGATGAATACGGGCGGCGCGGCGAACCTTAGACTTGTACTCGTTGCGATGAATCAGTCCGGGTGCATGTGAGCGGGTTATACCGAATCCGCGCAGACAATCCGTGTATCAGAAGCGAAAATCACCAGCAATCCCGACGGTTTTCCCCGGTCGATACTCACACTCTTTCTGCGGAGTCGGTATTAGACACTCTTCCGAATAACGGCGGCCCTTGAGGTGCGGTGGCCGGCGTTCGTCATGCACCCCGGTCGTGCCCGCTCACGGGCGTTATCCCGCAGCGTGGATAGGCGGCACCAGCGCGTTGTGAATGGGGGTGCTGTAGGAGTTACGGAACTCTCAGCGGTCGATAGCCTTCTTGTCAGCCCTACCCCTGCAAGGGGGAAGGTCAACCCGTGAGCACCAAAGTCTAGGGAGTTTCCCGCCCAAGGGAGACAGTTCGGACAGAGGGCGTTCCCCCGAAAGGCAAACCAGCCCATCCAAGTTGATGACCCAGATCTCGTCTAGAACAGCCTAGGTCACCAAGGTAGCGAGTAGGCCTAGAAAAACAAGGAAAATGACTAGCCGAAAAGGGCGCGTAGGTAAAGACCTTACTTACCGGCGAGCCTGCGGTCGTAGCGAAACACCGGCTCGGCTAGGCTCTACACCCGGTTACACCCCCGACTCATACGACGCCCCCTCAATCTCGAGGCTGGTATGGAAGTGCCGCCAATCGCGCCTCCTCCAAGCGATCGGGATGATCCCGGACCCATCTGAGCAGCCAAGCGTGAAAACGAATTATCGCAGTGTCAACCGGCACGCCGTCCCGCGTCGCAGCTAGCACGTAAACATTCATTGTTGCATGGACAGCGGGATCGGTAATGAGGTTGCGCTCGTACAGCAGCGTAGAAACCTCTCGCGATGCCTCTTGGGGCAAAGTTGGATGTGCGGAACCTTCGGCTTCCGACGTATGGCTCACGCAGGTAGCTTGGGCAAGCACCGACAATACCATTCCCACGCGCAGAACGCTTGCCTGGCGCCTCATTTCGCCCCTCCCGGCTTGCTGCACGACTGAAGCGTTCCCCGCTCCGCCCCTTCGTAGGCCTGCCCCTTCTGGCCCCGGTCGTCCACGTAGACGAGCGTGACGGAGACCTCCTCGCACGGGTTCAGCTCGACCGAGTAGGACGTGCCCCGGTACGTGGCGCTCCATCCCGCGCCCGCATGCGGATCGAGCGGCGCGCGGGTCACCTCCCACCACGAGTCCACGAGGCGGCCGTCCGGGCTGGTGGCCGATCCGGCGAACCGGTACGCGGGTCCCTGCCCCGTCTTTGTCACGGTCACCACCGGCAGCTCCTGCGGGGGCGTCAGCCGCTCGTACCCGCGCGAGCAGAGCCACCCGCTCGTGCCGTCGATGCACTCGCCGCCTTTCCACGCGCTCTTGTCGTGGTCCAGGTAGGCGGACTGCTGGGTGACGTTCCCCGCGGCGTCCTCCACGTGCAGGGTGATCCACGCCGCGTCCGGGGACCAGTGGGGCCCGCCGTCGAAGATCCCGGTGGCGCTGCCGAGGTCGGCGTTGAGGACGAGCGGGTGCCCCTGCAGGTCCGGCTCGGAAGGCCAGCCGGCGCCGCCGGTGCCGTTCGTGTCGAGCACGCGCCAGCTCCCGCGCTGCACCGGGCCGCTCGGGTTGTAGTACTGGGAATGGAAGTCGTAGCGCGCCGGGGTGCCGCCGAGGCTGAAGGTGTAGGGCGGCACGTCCAGGTTGCCGGCGTAGTCGAACGTCTGCTGGAACTTGTCGTCGGTCTGCCAGAAGGCGACCCGCACGTCGGCCCACGCGCGGCGGATCGGGATGTCGCCCTGCGACTGGTTCAGCAGGATCTCCCAGCGTGCGTTGCCGTGCGAGGCCTGGCACTGGTTGCTCCAGGGCACGTCGATGCAGAACCCGGCGTCGTACCACCAGCCCCGGTAGCGGAAGGCCAGACGCGCCCGCGTCTCCGCGAGCGCCGTCACCCCGCCGCAGTTGGGGTCGCTCCGCTGCCCCTGCTCATCCTCCACGACCAGGCAGACCTCGAAGCGGCCGGTGAAGTCGTACGCACGCTGCACGACCGGCGTCGTCACATCGTCGCCGGCCACCCCCGTTGGTCCCGCCACGAACCGGGTGCCGTCCCACTGCTGGTTGAAGAGCCCCCAGCTCCAGATGTAGCGCGCGATGCGGGTTCCCGAGGGGCTGTAGGAGCGGCTGGCGTCGAAGTCGATCCAGTGCCGCACCAGAGAGGGCGACGGCGTCGACCAGAGCGCCACAGGGCGGGCGTCCGCCACGCGCGCGCCGAAGCTCGCCTGCGCCTGGTACGCGGGGGCAAGGCGGTCGTAGACGCGCGCGGCGACCGAGGCCTCGCCGCCACCCGCGGCGCGGAGGGCGTGCTGGACGACCTGGCTCCCGCGCGCGGGGACGGTCGCGCACACCGGCAGCGCCGCCGCCGGGACGAGCACCGCACTGGAAGGGGCCACATCCAGGCACAGCTCCCGCGCGGCGTTGCTCGCGTTGCTCAGGGTGTAGTCGAGGGTCCGCACCTCGCCGAGCGTCCAGGAGACCAGCGGCGGGGTGGCCGGGACGGACACCCCCGGGTTCGCCAGCACCAGCCCGGCGACGACGGTGAATTGCCGGGTGGCGGCGAGTTGGGGACGCGCGGCGTCGTACGCGCGTACCGAGACCTCGGCCGACCATGGGCTCTCGGCCGCCGGGGCGACGGTGGCCGCCTGGACGACCTGGGCGCTCCCGTAAGGCGGAATGCGCAGGCATGCCGGGGGCTGCGGCTCGGGCGAGACGACGTAGCCCGCGGGCGCGCTGCCGGCCAGGACCGCCGTCTCGAAGCACACCGTCTCCGTCACGTTGCTGGCGGAGGTGAGGGTCGCCGTGCTGCTGCCGGTCTCGCCGGGCAGGACGGTCGCCGCGGGGAAGGCGGAGAGCAGCGGCGGGGCGAGCACCGCGCGGACCGTCGCCTGGAACGGGTCGCTGGTGGCCGTGATCCCCGGCGCGTCGCGGTCGCTGGCGGCAAGCTGCGCCGTCCACGCCGTCTCCCCCTCCGCGGCGGGATCGAGGCGGTAGGTCGCGGTGACGACGCGCTCCTCGCCGGCCTGGAACGCCTGGTCGAGGGGGGTTCCGGCCGCCGAGAGCGCCGACCCTGCGGGGATCGTGTTCTGGAAGCGGAGCACGCGCGCGGCATTGGTCAGGTTGCGCACCCGGTACTCGACGCTGAAGGTCTCGCCCGCGTCCCGCACCTCGGCGGCGGGCGCGGCGACCTCCGGAGCCGCGAGCGCCAGGGCGGCGCGGACGTGGACGAGGCCGGAGCCGGAGTAGGCGCGGTCGCCCGCGTCCGACGCGGTGAGCGCGACCTCGGCCGCGACGTCGGCGAGGGAGCCCGGGGCCACGGAGACGCTGACCGGGACGCTCGCGGTCTCGCCGGCCTGGAGCGTCGCGGCGGCGGGCAGGCCGGGCACCGGGGCGAGCCCCGGGTCGGCGCTCGCCGTGGAGAAGGTGAAGGTGCGCGCCTCGGCGCTCCGGTTGGTCACCGGGAAGAGCACGACGCGGCTGGCACCCGGCGCCAGGACGACGTCCTCCCCGTCTCCCACGTCGGGCGGCAGCAGGTGGTCCGCCGCGAGGGGCGCGGGCGCGGCTGGCCGGGCCACGGACGCCGTGTCGGTGCCCGGCGCGGTGACCGCGATCCCTGCGGGGACGGCGAGCGCGGGGTCGTCCTCGCGGTCGCGGCAGACCTTCCGGTTCCACGCGGAGCCCGTCACCGGCGAGAGGTCGAGCGCGCAGGCGTAGCCGGTGCGGCGGCTGCGGATCCGCACGTAGGTGCGGTCCCGCGTAGTTTCCACCTGGTTCAGTTCGACGTCGTCGCTCCATCCCTGGAAACCGGCGGCGACGAGCTCGTCGTAGGCCAGGAACTTCCCCTGGTCGCCGCGGGCGGTCATCTCCGCTTGGGCGTAGGCGTCCAGGTCGCCCGCCACGACGCGTTCGATCGCCCGGCGCTGCATGACCAGGTGCGTCCCGGTCGCCACGCCGGCGAGGAGCCCGATCACCACCACCACGATCAGCAGCTCCACCCCCGTGAAGCCGCGCGAGTCCCCCCTCCTGTATGCCATGCTCGCTCTCTCGGACTGGACGATGGGTGCCGTGCGCGCTCGGGTTCAGCGCAGGCTCACGGCGTCTGCGGGGTCGAGCAGCCGCGCGGGATCGCGCCGCCGCCCGCCGACGAAGATCTCGAAGTGGAGGTGCGGTCCGGTGGCGAGCCCGCTGGCGCCCACCCGGCCGATCACCTGGCCGCGGCGCACGCGCTCGCCGGGCCGCACTGTCACCGCCGACAGGTGTGCGTACCGCGTCACCAGCCGCCCTCCCCAGTGCGACAGCTCGACCGCCAGGCCGTAGGAGGGGCTGTGGACGGCGGCCGTCACCACGCCGTCCGCGCTCGCCAGCACCGGCGTCCCCGCCGGCGCGGCATAGTCGCTCCCCCAGTGGGGCCGGACCACGTGCAGGATCGGGTGGAACCGCCGCGCGCTGAAGGCGCTGGTGAGCTGCCCCGCGACGGGCATTCCGATCCCGGCCGGTCCGGCGGCCCCGCC
>DASRQW010000405.1 GCA_035696245.1 Longimicrobiaceae bacterium
CTCGTCCGCCGCGCCCACGCTTCGGGAGATGTCGCGCTCCGAGTCCGACCCCGCGCTCCGCCGCCACGCCGCCGACCTCCTCTCGCGCGAGTGGAGCGCCGCGCCCGCCCGCCGAAACCCCGCGGACGCCGCGGCCGTAACGGCAGCGTCGAACAGCGCGAGAGCCCAGGCCTTGTCCGCCGCGCTGATCCGCGAGTACGACGCGGGGGAAGGCAGAGCCGAGCGGCAGGCCGTGCTGGCCCGTCTCGCGGAATGCGGCGAGGCGGCGTCGGCGGCCAAGCTGGCGGCGGTCGCGCGAGGGGACCGCGATCCGCAGCTCCGCGCCGCCGCCTCGCGCTACCTGGCGAAGCTGGACCCCGCCCGTGCCGCCCGTCTCCAGGCCGGGGCCGCCAACCGTAGAAGCTAGAGACACGGAGCTGCGCATCTCCCGGCCGTTCGCGAGTCGCACGGCTCGCGCACCGTCGATGGCGGCTCGTCTCCCGAAGCCAGCCTGCGGAATCGTGAGATGGTGCACGACCCAGGTGGAGAGGCGCTGCGCCGGGCACGACACGAACCGTACACGAACCGGGAGGGTGGCCGCGCTTCCCGGCCGCATCCGATCTGCGCTCAAACCCTTCCGGGTCCCGCGGCATCTACACGGGACCGTGCCAGACCTTCTCCTGCCGCCGTTGACCGCATGACGCGCTTCCAGACCGCACCCGCCCTGCTGGCGCTCGCCGCCGCCCTCGCCGCGCCGCCGCTGCGCGCCCAGACCCCGGCCCCCGCGGCCTCGCGCGTGCCCGCCGCGCTCCAGGCCGTGCGCGCCGCCGCGCCCATCGACCTGGACGGCAAGCTCGACGAGGGCGTGTGGAGCACCGCGCCTGCCGCGCACGACTTCACGCAGCAGGACCCGGAAGAGGGCAAGCCGGCCACCCAGCACACCGAGGTCCGCTTCGCGTACGACGCCGACGCGCTGTACGTGGGCGCGCGCATGTACGACACCGAGGGCGCGCGCGGCGTGCGGACGCAGCTCTCCCGCCGCGACCAGCAGTCCGACGGCGACTACCTGGAGCTGGTGTTCGACACGTTCCACGACCACAGCGGCCGCACCATCTTCCAGGTCAACCCCTCGGGCGTGAAGTTCGACGCGGGCCAGGCCACCCCCAACGCCGACCCCTCGTGGGACCCGGTGTGGCGGGCCGCAACGCGCGTGGACTCGCTGGGGTGGACGGCGGAGATGCGCATCCCCTTCTCGCAGCTGCGCTTCCCGCGCGACTCGGTGCAGACGTGGGGCGTGCAGGTGTGGCGCTTCACGCAGCGCATCAACGAGAGCAGCATGTGGTCGTTCTGGCGCAAGAACGAGAGCGGTGGCCCCCCGCTGTTCGGGCACCTGGAGGGGCTGCGCATCGCCCAGCACGGCCGTCGGGTGGAGCTGCTGCCGTACGCCCTGACCCGCGCCTCGTACGTGCGCCCCACCGAGGCGGGCAACCCGTTCCAGAAGCGGAAGGCCTACGACACGCGCGTGGGCGGCGACGTCAAGGCGCTGCTCACCTCGAACCTGACGCTCGACGCCACCATCAACCCGGACTTCGGGCAGGTGGAGGTGGACCCGGCGTCGGTGAACCTGTCGGCGTTCGAGACCTACTTCGACGAGAAGCGCCCCTTCTTCGTGGAGGGCAGTGGCCTCTTCGGCTTCGGCGACTTCAACTGCTTCTTCTGCAGCAACGTGTCCAGCATGTCGCTCTTCTACTCGCGCCGCATCGGGCGGGCGCCGCAGGGGGCGGTCACGCGCGACGCGCAGTTCGTGGATGTGCCGGGCAACACGTCGATCCTGGGCGCGGCCAAGGTCACCGGCCGCACCGGCGGCGGCTTCCAGCTCGGCCTGCTGGACGCGGTCACGCGCAGCGAGGTGGCGGACGCGATCGGGCCGGACGGGACGTTCACGCAGGAGGTGGAACCGCGCACCAACTACCTCGTCGCCCGCGGCAAGCGCGTGCTGCGCGGTGGCGACGCCACGCTGGGCGCCATGGCCACCTCGGTCATCCGCAGCTTCGGCGACGACGGGCTGTCGCGCGCGCTGGGCCGCCACGCCGAGTCCGGCGGGTTGGACTGGGACGTGTCGTGGAGCAAGCGCACGTACAACGTGATGGGCAACCTGGCCGTCTCGGACGTGAGCGGCGACAGCGCGGCCATCGGGCGGCTGCAGCGCTCGTCGGCGCGCTACTTCAACCGGCCGGACCACGGCGGGCTGGACAACGGCCTGTTCACCAACCGGTTCGAGGAGGGGCTCACCTCGCTGCGCGGCTGGGGCGGCTACCTGCGGGTGGCCAAGCAGGCGGGCGACGTGCAGTGGGAGGCCAGCACCAACGTGCGCAGCCCCGGCTTCGAGACCAACGACCTGGGCTTCCTGTCGCGGGCGGACTACGTGTGGATGAACGCCAACGTGCACCGCAACTGGAACAAGCCCACCCGCTGGTATCGCAGCGTGGGCCTCACCCTGGGCGCGCAGCAGCAGTACACGTTCGAGCGCGACCTGAACGACCGGCAGCTGCACGGCTCCATCGGCGCCACGCTGCCCAGCTACTGGGACGTGGGCACCTTCTTCATCTACCATCCCGGCGTGTTCGACGACCGGCTCACGCGCGGCGGGCCCGTGGTGCGTCGGGGCGCCTACCAGTACCTCAACGCCAGCCTGAGCACCGACTCGCGCAAGAGCGTGGTGCTGAGCACCAACCCCAGCTACACCTGGGCGCAGGAGGGGCCGGCCGGCTACGAGCTGAACCTGAACGCGCGCTTCAAGCCGGCGTCCAACGTGACGGTGCAGCTGGGCCCGTACGTGAGCCGCGATGGCACCGGCGTGCAGTTCGTCCGCCGCTTCGCCGACCCCACGGCCACGGACTTCTACGGGCAGCGGATCGTCTTCTCCGACATCCTGCAGCACACCATCGCCATGGACACGCGCGTGGCGTGGACCTTCACGCCCACGCTCACCATGGAGCTGTTCGCGCAGCCGTTCGCATCTACCGGCAAGTACTTCCGCTTCAAGCAGTACGACGGCGCGCGCACGCTGGACAAGACCACGTTCGATGCGGCCCAGCTCACGGTGCTCAAGTCGCACACCGGCCGCGACAGCGTGTTCGTGCTGGACCCGGACCGCGACCCGGCCACGGCGAACTTCACCTTCTCCAACCCGGACTTCAACTTCCGCAGCCTGCGCGGCAACGCGGTGGTCCGGTGGGAGTACCGGCCGGGCTCCACGCTCTTCTTCGTGTGGCAGCAGCAGCGCAGCGGCGCCAGCCCGTTCGGCGACTTCGCCCTTGGCCGCGACGCCCGCGCCCCGTTCCGCGAGCATCCGGACAACGTGTTCGTCATCAAGGCGAGCTACTGGTTCGGCTCGTGACCTGACCCGCCACGCCGCCCGCGCATCGGGAGAGCGCCGGCACTTGGGTAGATGCAGCAGCGCCCCCGCCTCCAGAGATGGAAGCGGGGGCGCTGCTCGTTCCGGAGGATCGGGGCCGGGCGACCGATCCACCTTTGCCGATGCGAAAATCTGCATCTGCTGCGGGATGCGGTAGCACTCTGCAACGCGCTCTAACCTATGGCGCGCAAGGGTTTGGATGCGTTATCATGGGAGGCATGTTTCCCCCACATCCTCCCCGAAGGCGAGCCCCGTGCAACAGCCGCAGCAGCCCACCCCCACCCCCGCGAAGACCGTGCTGATCGTGGAAGACCAGATCGAGATGCGCGCCATCAACGCCGCATACCTGGAGCACCACGGCTACCACGTCCTCGCCGTCGGCAACGGCGCGGACGGCCTGCGCGCCGCCCGTGAGCAGCACCCCGACGTGATCCTGATGGACATCTCCATGCCCGGCATGGACGGCCTGAGCGCAACCTCACAGCTCAAGCACGACCCCAGCACCAAGGCCATCCCCGTGGTGATCATCACCGCGCACCCGTACGGCTCCGTGGGCCAGCGCGCCATCGCCGCGGGCTGCGACGGCTACATCACCAAGCCGTGCGACCCCCGCCGCGTCCTCGCCGAGGTCCAGCGCCAGGTCGGCGCCCCGTTCGCCGCCTGACCTGCCGCCGTCGCCCCGAGCCGTCGCCCCCACATCTTCGCACGGGCAGCAACGGTCACGCGCATCCCACACCGCCGGATCCGCAGTGACGTTCAAGGGTCCGTCGGCTATCTTGCTGACCAGCCCAGTCCCCATCCGTGACACGTCCGCGCATCCCACGAACGATGAACCATCCGCCGGACCCAAGCTGGTGCGCCCGCCTCCACGCTGCCCGCGCCGAGCCGCAGCCGGGGCCCACGCCTGCCGCGGAACCTCGATCAGAGCCGTCTGCGCCCACCTCGAATTCCATCGGCCGACCTTCGGCTTCGGCCGGCAGCCCGTATCGACCGCGGGAGATCCCCACGCAGCACTTCTGCGAGCTCTGCGGCGCCGCGATGTACGACAACCACTGCAAGATCGTCTGCCCCAACTGCGGCTACAAACGCGATTGCAGCGACCCGTGAGCGGAGGCGAGGGGTGGTGTCAGAGATGGCCCGCCGCGGCAGGCTGCCGGGTCCACGGTGGGCGCGAGAGCGAAGTGGTTGACAGATCATGGCGGCTTCGCTATCATTGTGGAGCGAGAAGATACCGGGCGTCGGAAATGCCTGGCCCAGTGGACACTAGGACCTGGACGCTGATCGTCCGGGTCTTTTTGTTTTTTCTCGCAACGCCCACGCGGGGGCGCTTTCAGCCCGCGATTCACCGGCAGTCGGTGGGTACGGAAATCCCGGACCTCGGCAGTCAGGAAAAAACACTAGGAGTTCGGCTATGCGTACCACCGGTACCGTGAAGTGGTTCAACGACACCAAGGGCTTCGGCTTCATCACCCCCGCCAGCGGCGAGAAGGATTGCTTCGTGCACCACTCGGCCATCCAGGGCGGCGGCTTCCGCAGCCTGGCCGAGGGCGAGCGCGTGGAGTTCGACGTCGTGCAGGGCCAGAAGGGCCCCGC
>DASRQW010000406.1 GCA_035696245.1 Longimicrobiaceae bacterium
CAACGCGAGCCGCCGCTGCTCAGCCGCTACCTGAAGGTGGACGAGCGCGTGGTCGACTTCCTCGTGGGCGTCGAGGCGATGGACGGGGCGCTGCTGCACGTGGTCCGCCCCGTCGCATCGGCGCCACGGCTTGCGGACCTGCTGCTGCCGGACGAGCTGGCGCGGCGGCTTCCGCTGCTGGCGGCGGAGCGCGGGCCCGGCGGGGAGCCGCCCGTCTTCCATCTCCAGGGCCCGTACGGCGTGGGCAAGGAGAGCACGGCCGCCGCGCTCTGCCGCGAGATGGGCCTGGGCCTGCTGGCGGTCGATGTAGCCCGTCTCGCGGCGGACGAGCCGCGTGCGGTGGCGGACGCGCTTCGCCTCGCCGGGCGCGAGGCGCTGCTCCGGGGCGCGGCGCTGCTGCTGGAAGGCTGGGACGCGCTGCTGGGAGACGAGCGGCGCGCGGCGCGAACGGCCGCGGTGGGCGAGATGGAGGAGTGGCGCGCGCCGACCTTTGTGGCGGGAGAGGCGGCGTGGGACCCGGCGGACTCGCTGCACGGCCGGCCGTTCTTCCGCGTGACCATCCCCGCGCCGGAGTACGGCGACCGCGTGCGGCTGTGGCGCGCGTCGCTGAACGGCGACGCATCGAAGGGCGGCGGGGTGGACGTGGAGGCGCTTGCGAACGCGTTCCGCTTCACCGGCGGGCAGATCCGCGACGCGGCGGCGACCGCGCGCAACCTGGCCCTGGCACGCGACCCCGGCGCGGCGCGCGTGGGCATGGACGACCTCTACGCCGCCAGCCGCATGCACTCCAACCCGCGGCTGGGCACGCTGGCCCGCAAGATCGAGCCGCGGCACCGCTGGGACGACATCGTGCTGCCGGCGGAGCGGGTGCAGCAGCTTCGCGAGGTCATCCACCACGTGCGCTACCGGTCGCTCGTCTTCCAGGAGTGGGGGTTCGACGGCAAGCTGGCGATGGGCAAGGGCCTGAACGCGCTCTTCGCCGGGCCGTCGGGCACGGGGAAGACGATGGCGGCCGGGATCGTGGCGGGCGAGCTGGGGCTGGAGCTTTACAAGGTCGACCTGTCCACGGTGGTCAGCAAGTACATCGGCGAGACGGAGAAGAACCTGGGCCGCATCTTCGCCGAGGCCGAGACGAGCAACGCGGTCCTCTTCTTCGACGAGGCGGACGCGCTGTTCGGGCGCCGCAGCGAGGTGCGCGACTCGCACGACCGCTACGCGAACCTGGAGACGGCGTACCTGCTCCAGCGAATGGAGGAGTTCGAAGGCATCGTCATCCTCGCCACCAACTTCCGCAAGAACATGGACGACGCCTTCGTGCGCCGCATCCAGTTCACGGTGGACTTTCCCTTCCCCGGCGAGCGCGAGCGGCTCCGCATCTGGCAGGCGATCTGGCCGGAGAAGGCGCCGCGGTCGGCCGATCTCGATCTCGAGGTCGTCGCGCGCCGCGTGGAGGTCGCGGGCGGCAGCATCCGCAACATCGCGCTCGCCGCCGCCTTCCTCGCCGCAGACGACGGCGGGGTGGTCACCATGGCGCACGTGGTCCGCGCCACCCGCCGCGAGTACCAGAAGATGGGCAAGGTCCTCTCCGAAGCCGACCTGGGCCACTTCGCGCAGCACGGCTGAGGCACGTCGGAAGAGATCGGGCGGGCGTCACGCCTGGCGGCTGAAGCCGCGGCTACAAAGGCACGAAGCCCCGCCTTCGCGGGCTGCTGCCCCACCGGCTTCGCGAAACGAGCCCCGGTCGCGGCCGGGGTGGGAAGGGTTCGGCGGCCGAGAGTACGGTACTCGGCGGGTTCTCCGCAGCGGGGACGGGGATCGACCGAAGCCGAATCATCCGCCAACCGATTTGCGAACGAGCGCGGGATATTGAAACCATCAGCTCGCCGCGTAACGCTTTCGGTCGCGCTCGTCGTCCTGGGGTGGCTCGGGACCGAGGCAGTATACGACCTGCTCCTCGTCCCGCGGCTGGGGCGTTGGATGCACGTGCCGGTGGAGTGGTGGCTTCTCGTCGTGCTGCCGTACGCGATCTGCATCCCTCTCGCCGGGCGGGTGCTGCGGTCGCACGTGGAGACGCTTTGGGCGGCCGGCGCACTGGCGCTGCTGTCGACCGCAGGCGGAGCAGCCGTCGCGCTGCTGCACCTTCCTGGTACGGCGAAGAGCTCTTTCTTCGAGTGGCCGGTGGTGTACTGGACGACCACTCCGCCGGTCTACTTCATCCTCTCGGGCGCGCTCCTGTCCCTCGCGCGCCTGATCGTCCGGCCCGGGCCGCCGACCTGCGCGCGGGCAACGACGGTTGGTGCGGCAGATCGGCCGACGCCAATCATCTCCCGTGAACGCGGTCCCGCCTTCCGCCACGCATCTCCCGACACGAGCGAGCGCGCATGATCGACGATCTGGACCGGAGCCTGGAGGAGCTGCTGCGGCGCGAGCTGCCGCCGGGGCTGGTGGAGCAGGTGACCATCAGCTTCGCCACGCCCAACGACCAGTTCCCCCCCACGTCGGTGTCGCTGCCCGCGGTGGACCTCTTCCTGTACGACGTGCGCGAGAACCGCGAGCTGCGCAGCGCGGAGTGGCGCATCGAGCGGAAGGGCGACGGGACGGCGACGCAGACGCGGCCGCCGGTGCGCATCGACTGCTCGTACCTGATCACGGCCTGGCCCAGCGAGGGATCGCCCACGGCGTCGCTCGACGAGCACCGGCTGCTGGGCGAGGTGATGAAGGTGCTCCTGCGCCACCGAACCCTGCCCGAGGCGTCGCTGCAGGGCGCGCTCGGAGCGCAGGAGATCAGCCCGCCGGCCTTCTCACTCCAGCCGGGGCACCTCCAGAACCTGGGCGAGTTCTGGCAGGCGCTGGGCGGACGGCCGCGGGCGGCGCTGAACCTCACCGTCACGCTGGGCGTGCAGGTGCAGGACCCGATGGACATGGGCAAGGTGGCGACCGACCGCGTGATCCGCATGCGCGTCGGCGTGGGCGAGGAGTAGCGCGATGCCGACCACCTGGGACACGACGCGGCGGCAGGTCGCCCTCGCGGGCATGGTCACCGACGCGGAGACGGGCCGCCCGCTCGGCGGGGCGCGCGTGGAGATCACCGCCGGGCCCGCCGCCTTCCGCCGCTGGGCAGACGTGCGGGCGCGGGAGCACGCGGGCGGCTCGGCGACCGTGCAGGCGCCGCACCTCGCCACGACCTCGGCAGACGGGCACTTCCGGTTCGCGGACCTGCCGGACGGCGCGTACACGCTGGCCGTCTCGCTCCCACCTGCCGGGAGCCGCTACGGCGCGGTGAAGGTGAAGGCGGCCGTGGCGCGCGAGGGCGAGCGCGTGGTCCATGCCGACGCGGGCGCGGCGCTCCCGCCCACGCGCATCCGCGGGAAGGTGACGGGGGCGGACGGCGAGGCGGTGGCGATGGCGCAGGTGGCGCTCAAGGGCGGCGGCGAGCAGGCGCTGACCGGTGCGGACGGGCGCTACGTGCTGAACGCGATCGAGGCCGGCACGCGCACCGTGGTCGTCTCCGCGCGCGGCCACGCTCCGGCGGCGCAGGAGGTGAAGGCCGCCGCGGGCAAGTCGAAAACCGCGGATTTCTCCCTCGTCCGCGCGGGGAGCTGAGGCGGAATCCTGGTTCCCCGAACGCTCCGCGGGCTCGCCGGAGCGGCAGTGCGGACACGGCGGGTCTCAGGCCCGCGGGAGCGTTCCCAACCGGCCCCTTTTCGGACTTGTTTGACGTGGAGCGATTCGCGCTTTATGATGCCGTTGCGGGAAATTCGCCGACCGGCGGCAAGACGATTGCGCCACCGGCTGATAGGATGAGAGCGAGATAGGACGCGCGGCTTCTCCGCATCTCCGGATGCCCTTCAGCCGCATCGCCTTGGGCCGATTACGGCCCATTTCGAAGCCGCCCTGCATCTCCCGAAATTCCGAATTCTTCCGCCCGGCAGCCGCAGCACCGCAGTCGCCTCACCGCAGCGCCGCTCCACCCGATGCACCGTAGTCCGCGGCACCGGCGCGCCAGCTTCCCCGCGCGCCCGCAGCTCCTAGAGCAGCCCGAACCCAACGCCGTCACGCGCGCCAGCGGGCGCCCGCCCGGCCCGTGGTGCCGTCTCCCCTCAACGGAGGTACGCAGACCATGCCCCAGTATCTGTCCCCGGGAGTGTACGTCGAGGAGGTCGCGTCTGCGGTGCAGCCCATCGCGGGGGTCGGGACCAGCACGGCGGGCTTCGTAGGCCGCGTCGCCGACGACGTGGTGATGCCGGCGCAGCCGGGAAGGTTCGTGACCGACGCCGCCGGGCGCGTCACGCTGGACCAGAACGGCAAGCCCACGCCGGTGCCGTTCGTGGTGGCCCCCGCGGGCGAGCCGCAGCTCATCACGAGCTGGGAGCAGTTCAAGAACGCGTTCGGCGACTTCCAGATCGCCCCGCCCGCCCCCGTCCCCGCAACCCCCGCGGCCGTGACCACGCCCGCCGCGGCCGATGCCGGGACGACGCCCGCGGCCACCGGGACGACCACCAAGCCCAAGGCGGCGACGCCTGCCACGGTGGCGGACGTGTCGCTGCGCAACCGCACGCTGGCGCACGCGGTGTACGGCTTCTTCAACAACGGCGGCACGCGCTGCTGGGTGACCCGCGTGCTCGGCGCCGGCTCGCCCACGGACGTGCAGGCGGCGCTGGACGGCTTCAAGGCCATCGACGAGATCGCGCTGGTGATCGTGCCCGGCGCGACGGACGACGTGACGCAGAAGATGGTGGTGGAGCACTGCAAGGGGATGGGCGACCGCTTCGCCATTCTGGACGGCAGCCAGACCGACACGCTCACCGTGGCCGGCATCGCGGGCGGGACGGGCACGAGCGATTACGCGGCGATGTACTTCCCGTGGATCTCGGTGTGGGACCCGTCGCGCAACAAGGTCGACTTCGTCCCGCCCAGCGGCCACATCGCCGGCATCTTCGCGCGGGTGGACGGCAGCCGCGGGGTGCACAAGGCGCCGGCGAACGAGGTGGTGCGGGGCGCGGTGGGCCTGCAGAAGCGCCTGAGCATCGCCGACCAGAACGGGCTGAACCCCGACGGCATCAACCTGATCCGCGACTTCGGGGGCGACATCAAGGTGTGGGGCGCGCGCACGCTGGGCGGCGACGCCAATGGCGAGTGGAAGTACGTGAACGTGCGCCGGCTCTTCCTCTTCCTGCGCAAGTCGATCGACCACGGCACGCACTGGGTGGTGTTCGAGCCCAACACGCCCGCGCTGTGGGCCAAGATCACCCGCAACATCGTGGCGTTCCTCACCAACGTGTGGCGCGACGGCGCGCTCTTCGGGGCCACGCCGCAGGAGGCGTTCTACGTGAAGTGCGACGCCAGCACCAACCCGCCGGAGCTGCGCGACCTGGGGCAGGTGGTCACCGAGATCGGCGTGGCGGTGGTGCGCCCGGCCGAGTTCGTGATCTTCCGCATCAGCCAGTGGCAGCCGGGCGCGTGAGCGCGTAGCCCGGAGGCGGCCCCGTGCCCACGTACTCCACGCCCGGCGTCTACCTCGAGGAGGTGGTCGCCGCCCGGCCGCCGGCCCTGCGCACCGGCGTGCCGGCGTTCGTGGGGATGGCGGCCGCGGGGCCGGTGCTGGAGCCGGTGGAGCTGTCGCGGTGGAGCGGGTTCGAGGCGGCGTTCGGGCCGGCGGCGGGGCAGCCGGAGGGCGGCTTCCTGGCCCACGCCGTCCGCGGCTTCTTCCAGAACGGCGGCGAGCTGTGCCACGTGGTGCGGCTGGAGGACCCCGACGACCCGGAGATGCGCGCCGTGCTGCGCGACGCGTCTGCCGCGGGGGCGGACCTGGCGCTGGCGGCGCTGACCCGGGCGCTGGCCACGCTGGAGCCGCTGGACGAGGTGGACCTGGTGTGCGCGCCCGACGTGATGCGCGCCGTGGCCCGCCTCTCCCCCCCCGGCCGCGCCGCCACCGGCAGCGACGAGGCGAGCGCGGCGGCCGACGCGGCGGTGCGCATGCAGGGCGAGGTGCTGGCCCACTGCCGCCGCACCGGCGACCGCTTCGCGATCCTGGACGCGCTGCCCGGCTCGCGTGCCCCGCAGGCCGCGGCACAGGCGGCGGCGCTGGAGTCGGCCGACGGGGCGCTCTACCTCCCGTGGCTGCGGACGGCGGGCGACGCCGCGCTGCCGGGGGCCGTGGTGCCGCCGTGCGGGCACGTGGCGGGGATCTTCGCCCGTACCGACGCGGCGGCGGGTGTGCACAAGTCGCCCGCCAACGAGGCGCTGGAGGGCGTGCTGGACGTGGAGACGGTGGTGGGCGAGGCCGGCCACGCCGCCTTCCCGGCCACGGTGAACGTGATCCGCCCCTTCCCGCGCCGCGGCATCCGCGTGTGGGGGGCGCGCACGCTGGGCGGGGGCGAGTGGACGTACGTGGGCGTGCGCCGGCTCTTCCTGACCCTGCGGCGCTGGGTGGCGCGCGCGCTGGCGAACGTGACGTTCGAGCCGGTGGGCCTGGCCACCTGGGCCCACGTGGAGCGCGAGCTCACGCGCTACATGACGGGGCTGTACGAGAGCGGCGCCCTGGCCGGCGCCACGCCGGCCGAGGCCTTCTACGTCCGCTGCGACGCCGCCACCAACCCGCCCGAGGTGCAGGCGCTGGGGCACGTGGTGGCCGAGGTGGGGATGGCCGCCGCTGCACCCAACGAGTTCGTCGTCGTCCGCGTCACGCACGGCGCTGGCGGCACCACCACCCGCGGGCCCGGTCCCGCCTAGCGCCCAAGGAGGCAGCCCCATGGCAGTGGGAGACCGCAAGGACCCGTACCGCGCATACAACTTCCTGGTGGAGATCGACGGCATCGTGCGCGCCGGCTTCCGCGAGGCGGGCGGGCTGGACACCACGCAGGACCCCATCCAGTACCGCGAGGGGACCGACACGCTCACGCAGCGCAAGCTGCCGGGGCTGGTCACCTACTCCAACATCTCCCTGAAGTGGGGGATGACCGACGACATGGAGTTCTGGGACTGGCGCGCCAAGGCGGCCGCCGGCAAGGCCGAGCGCAAGAACGGCTCGATCGTGCTGATGAACGACGCGGGCGAGGAGAAGCTGCGCTGGAACTTCATCAACGGGTGGCCCACCAAGTGGAGCGGCCCCGCGCTGAACGCCACCGGCAACGACGTGGCGCTGGAGAGCGTGGAGATCGCGCACGAGGGCCTGAGCAAGGCATGACGCTCCAGACCGAGCTGCCCTTCACCCTCCCCCGCGGCTACGTGGACCCGGAGGGCACCGTGCACCGCGACGGGGTGATGCGCCTGGCCACGGCGTACGACGAGATCGCCCCGCTGCGGGACCCGCGGGTGCAGTCCAACCCCGGCTACCTCGTCATCATCCTCCTCTCGCGGGTCGTCGTGCGGCTGGGCTCGCTCAAGCAGGTGAACCCCGCCGTGGTGGAAGGGCTGTTCGCGGCGGACCTGGCCTTCCTGCAGGACCTGTACGCGCGGGCCAACGAGGCCGGCCACGCGCGGCTGGCGGTGACCTGCCCCCACTGCCAGGGCGCCTTCGAGGTGGAGACGGCCGCAGCGGGGGGGTGACGGGCTACCCCTCGGAGCGCCTGTACGAGGAGGTAGCCTACCTGTCGTATTACTTCCACTGGCCCCACGCGCAGGTCATGGCGATGGAGCACCGCGACCGGCAGCGCTGGGTGGCCGAGATCGCACGCATCAACGAGCGGCTGAACGCGCAGGCTGCCCGCAGCGGCTGACGGAGAGCGAGGGGCGCCGACCTCTCCCGCCGGCCGGCAATCACCGAGGTCCCCACCGGAAGGAGCACCATGCTGAACGCGGCGTTCACCGCGGCCACGGGCCTGCTGGGCATTCGCAACGACCCGTACATGGGCTTCAACTTCCTGGTGGAGATCGACGGGTTGATCGTGGGCGGGTTCAGCGAGGTGACGGGCCTGGCGGTGGAGACCGAGGTCGAGGAGTACCGCGAGGGCGGGCTGAACGCGTACGTGCACAAGCTGGCCGGCCCCACCCGCTACAGTGCCAACCTAGTCCTCAAGCGCGGGCTGACCGACATCGAGACGCTGTGGAGCTGGCACCAGGACGTGGTGAAGGGCAAGGTGAAGCGGAAGAACGGCTCCATCTACCTCCTGGACGCGCGGCGGCTCCCCGCGATGTGGTGGAACTTCGCGGATGCGTACCCGGTGAAGTGGAGCGGCCCGGACTTCCGCGCCGAGCAGGGCGCCGTCGCCACCGAGACGGTGGAGCTGGTGCACCGCGGCATCGAGAAGCCGTTCGCCAGCAGCGCGCTCTCGGCGGCGCGGATGCTGGGCGGGGCCATCTCGGACGTGGCCGGATGAGCGAGGAACGCGCCGCCGAACGGCCCGCCGCGGGCGAGTGGGCGGGCGCCGTGGACGCGCGGCTGACCGCGCGCCTGCTGCGCCGCGCCACGCACCCGGGCGTGATCTCGCGCGCGCCCGCGGCCGTCACGTACGCGCGCACGCAGCGCATGGCGAGCCGCCTTCCGCTGCTGGAAACCCTCGCCGCCCGCAGCGCCGTCGCGTCCGGCACGGCCTCCGGGGTCCCCGTCGTCTCCGCGCTCCCGCTCGCTCTCCCCGCCGCGTCCGCCGTTTCGGAAGATGCGCGGCCGTCTGCCTTATCTGCGGATGCGCCGCCGTCCGCCGCTGCGTCGGTCGTCTCGCGAGATGCGCCGTCCGCCGCCTCCCCGTCGCCGCTCGTGCAGCGGAGTGCCGCGCCGACCGCTCCAAAGCCGGGGGATCGGACGAGCACTCCGCCGATGCGCGGCGGTGCGTCGCCATCCACGGATGCCGCTTCTCCCACGAGCCACGCCGCCCACGCGGTTTCGGAAGATGCGGGGCCGGTCGCGCCAGCCGCATCTGCCGAGCTGCCGGTGGTGATGCCGACGGTGCGAGGCGTTCAAGCGGCGTCCCCGTCTGCTGGGATGATCCACCGCTCCCCCGCCCCCTCGGCCGACGCGCCTTCCGCATCCGCATTGCCCGTGACGCCGAGCAGCGTAAAGCCGACGGTGTCGGGAGATGCACCTCTGCCGATCGTCGTCCGTGCGGATGCGAGCGCTGGGGACGTGCAGCGGATTCCAGCGACGTTGGCTCAGCCAACGACTGCGGCGAATGCCGCTCCGACAGCCGCCACGGACGTGCAGACGGGCGATCAGGTGCGGACGAGCGATGTGGCGCACACGAGAGATGCCGCGCGGACGGGCGATGTGGCGCGGACAGGCGGTGTGGCGGCGACGACGAGGTCTGCGGACGGCCCGCAGATGCCGCTCATGCGCCAGCGCCGCCGCAACGTCGTAGAGGATTCCGCATCCGCGCCGATGATCCATCGCGCGCTGGCCGCCGCTTCCGATGCAAGGCCAGCAGCCGTTTCCGGAGCAGACGGCGCAGCCGGGACCCACCTCGCCTCCGCATTCGCATCTCCCGGCACGACGCCATCCATTCAGCGCGCGACCGTGGAGCCGGGGCGCGACGCCGCTGAGTCCGCATCTACCGATTCACCATTGCCGGTGGTGACGGCCGTGGCGTCGTCATCCGCGCGCGACGGAGGGTTCGGCAGCGCAGGATCGGGCGGGGAGATGATCCATCGCGCGCCGGTGGTTGCGGTCGCGAGAGCGGCGGCGGATCGGCCGAGATCCGCGGCGCGGGAGAGCGCGGCAGGCGCTGCATCTCCCGTCGTGAGCGCGGTTCCGACGGTCCAGCGGCGCGCGGACGGCTCGAGCGGCGGTGCGTTCGGCGGCCCGCGCTTGGTCGTGGCGGAGGCACGGCGGGCGGCGGCTTCCGGCGGACCGGCAGCGCCGATGGTGCAGAGGATGCCAGCGGTGCGGGCGGAAGCTCCCGCTGGCGGACGCGCGGCGGCCACGCTGGTGCACGCACCGCCGCGGGCGTGGGCGGGCGAGAGCGGCGCGGGCGGCTTCCCATCTCCCGTGCAGCGCATGTCCGGCGGCGCTGCGTTGGCCGTGCAGCGCCAGGCGAGCCCCGAGCCCGCACCCGCACCCGCGGCCGAGATGCCGACGCGCACGGCGGAGGCCGCATCGGCGCCGGACGTGAGCCGGATCGCGGATCAGGTCTACGACATCCTGGCGGCCCGGCTCGCGAGCGAGCGCCGCCAGCGGGGGCTGTGACGCATGGCGCTCGCGAAAGCCACCATCACGCCCGAGGACGAGTCGCCGATCACCGTCCTCTTCAACCCCACGCAGTACTCGCTGGACAAGGCGGTCACGCTCAGCGAGGTCGCCATCCCCGGCCTGGGCGCGCCCATCCTCCAGTACGTGCGCGGCAACGGGCGCACGCTGTCGATGGACCTGTTCTTCGACACGTACGAGAAGGGCACCGACGTCCGGAAGCACACGGGCAAGGTCTACGGGCTGCTGGACATACGCGGCCCGCTGCACCGCCCGCCCATCTGCACCTTCGCGTGGGGCAGCTTCAGCCTGCGGTGCGTGCTGGAGCGCGTGGGCGGGCGGTTCACGCTCTTCCTGCCGGACGGAACGCCGGTGCGCGCCACGCTGAGCGTGAGCTTCAAGGAGTTCGTGGACGTGGAGGTGCTGGTTCGCGAGACGCCTACCGAGAGCGCCGACCACGTGAAGACGTACACGGTGAAGCGCGGCGACACGCTGAGCAGCATCGCGGCGGCGGAGTACGGCGACCCGGCGCGCTGGCGGCCCATCGCCACCGCCAACGGCATCACCGACCCGCTGTCGCTGCGGCCCGGGCTGGTGCTGGCGCTGCCGGCGCTGGCGTGAGGCGCGGAGGGTGAGCGCGGAGTTCTTCGCCCCGGAGCTGAAGGTGGAGGTCAACGGCACCCGCCTGGCCGCCGACGTCTCCAAGAACATCACCGACGTGTCGGTGACGCTGGCGGCCGGGGCGATCGACGAGCTGACGCTCACGGTGGCGAACCCGTACCCGCTGATGCCGTGGACGCACGGCGACAAGGCCGACCTGTTCCAGGAAGGCGTGGGGGTGAAGATCAGCATGGGCTACGTGGACGCGCTGCAGCTGCTCTTCGACGGCGAGATCACGGGCCTGGCACCCAGCTTTCCCGAAGGCGGCACGCCCACGCTCCAGGTCACCGGCCAGTCGCGGCTGCACCGGCTGCTGCCGGGCACCAAGCGCCGCACCTTCGCCAAGATGACCGACCAGCAGATCGTGCAGAAGATCGCGGGCGAGGCGGGGCTCACCGCCAGCGCCGACGCCACCGACGTGACCTTCGAGCACGTGGAGCAGAACGGCACCGACTTCGATTTCCTGCAGGAGCGCGCACGCCGCATCCGGTACGAGCTGTGGATGGAGGGCACCGTGCTGCACTTCGGCAAGCCGCGCGACATGGGCGGCAAGGCGTACACGCTGGTGTGGGGCCGAACGGCCAAGGCGTTCGACCCCGAGATGAAGACCATGCCGCTGCGCAGCTTCACGCCCACCATGGAGACGCGCGAGCAGGTGGGCGAGGTGATCGTGCGCGGCACCAACCCCGCCACGGGCGAGAAGATCGAGGGCAAGGCCGCGGCCGGCGACGAGGAGGGGAAGATGGGCGGCACCTCCACCGGCCCCGCGGTGGCGGAGAAGGCGTTCGGCAAGAAGACCACGCTCTTCGTGAACGAGCCCGTGACCTCGCAGGCCGAGGCCGACGAGCGGGCCAAGGCCATCTTCAACGACCGCGCGCTGCGCTTCGTCACCGGGCGCGGCGCCACCATCGGCCTGCCGGACCTGAAGCCGGGGATGGTGGTGGAGATCGACGGCGTGGGGCCGCGGTTCAGCGGCGACTACTACGTGACGCGCACCACGCACTCGCTGGGCGGCGGCGGCTACCGCACCGACTTCTCCGCGCGCCGCAACTCGGTGGGATGATGAGCCTGATCGACCTGCTCCAGGGGCCGGACCCGCACGCGGATCGGGTGTACGGCGTGGTGACCGGCGTGGTCACCAACAACGAGGACCCCGACGGGCTGGGCCGCGTGAAGCTGCGCTTCCCCTGGTTCAGCGACGAGGACGAGAGCGGCTGGGCTCGGTGCGCCACCCCCATGGCGGGCAAGGAGATGGGCTTCTACTTCCTGCCTTCGGTAGACGACGAGGTGCTCGTGGCCTTCCAGCACGGCGACGTGAACAGCCCGTACGTGATCGGGTCGCTGTGGAACATGGAGGCGAAGCCGCCGGAGAAGAACGACGACGGCAAGAACGGCTTCCGCACCATCAAGTCGCTGAGCGGACACGTGATCCGCCTCACCGACACCGAGGGGTCGGGGCGCATCGAGATCATCGACAGCACCGCGAAGAACAGCATCGTCATCGACACCAAAGAGAACACCGTCACCATCACCGCCGACGCCGACGTGACGATCAAGTCGGCCAACGGCAAGCTGGTGCTGTCGGGCGCGGGCGTGGAGATCAGCAGCACGGCGGACTTCAAGGTGGACGCGAAGGGCAACGCCGAGGTGAAGTGCGTCAACCTGACGCTGGAGGGCTCCGGCCCCGCCGTGCTAAAGGGCGCCACCGTCGCCATCAACTGAGCCCGTGCGGGCGGCGTCCGCATCGCCCCACGCACCATCTACCGAATCGGCATCTACCGAATCGGCATCTTCCGAATCGGCATCTTCCGAATCGGCATGGACGGACGGTGGAGATCGAGCGGAAGCAGGCTTCGACCGGAAACTTGAGCGATCCGTTGCCTGATCCAACGAAGTCTTACCAGCGCCGGAACATCGACGCTCGATGGACGAGACCGTTCACATCGACGTCGACCGACCGAGATAGAAACGACGCGCGGGAGGGGAGATGGGAGCAC
>DASRQW010000407.1 GCA_035696245.1 Longimicrobiaceae bacterium
CACCATGATGGAGGTGCTGGTGGCGATGGTGATCCTGGGCTTCGTGCTGCTGGGCACCCAGGCCGCCATCACCGACCGCCTGGTGGTGGACATGGGCAAGCTGGACCGCCGCGCGATCGCCACCCAGCTGGCCGCCGACCGCGTGGAGATGATCAAGATGGACCGGCTGTACGCGTCGCTGGAGACGAAGTGGAACGCGACCGAGGTCTCCTTCCCCGACTATCCGGGCTTCAAGCGCGTGACGCAGATCGTGCAGGTCACGACCGTCACGGCCAGGGGCAAGATCGACTACAAGCGGGTCACGGTCACGGTGACGAACCCCAACATGCCGAGGCCGGTGACGCGCACGGCGATCGTGGCGGCGCCATGAGCATGCGCCCCCATACGGACCGGCGCGGCTTCACGCTGGTGGAGCTGCTGATCGCCCTGGTGCTGTCGGCCGTGGTGGTGACGGCGGCGCTGACGTGGCTGCGCGAGCAGGAGAAGGCGTTCTCGCTGGGAGATGCGCGCATGAAGGTGACCGGCAACCTCCGCTTCGCGGTGAGCAGCCTGGAGCGCGACCTGCGCACTGCCGGCGCCGGCGTGCCGGGCGGGCAGCCGTGGCTGGTGTACGCGTCCACGGAGGCGGTCGCCTTCAACGCGGACTACGTGACCAGCGACGCGAACGACCTGTTCGCGGTCTACAACGATCCCGCGGCGCCCCCGGCGTCGACCACCGCCCTGAACGCGGCGCGGCGCATCACCATCCCCCGGTCCACCTTCGGCTACCCCGACACGTCGTACCTGGACAGCGGCGGCAACAGCGAAGCGGAGACGATCGTCTTCTACTTCGAGCCCGACACGTCCACCGTGCGCAGCGACGACTGGGTGCTTCGCCGCAAGGTGAACGACATGGCGCCCGCGGTGGTGGCGCGCAGCATCCTGCCCACGCCCGGCAAGCCCTTCTTCCAGTACATGGCGGCGGCCGACACCAACTCGGCGCAGATCGACAGCCTTCCCGCCGCGCGCCTTCCGGTGCAGCACTCGGTGAGGCTGCACGGCGCGGCCACCGATACGGGCGCGGTGGCGACGATCGACCGGATCCGCGCGGTGCGGGTGAACTTCACGGCGACGAACGGTGCGACGGGGGCCAAGCAGCAGTCGCGCGTGGTCTCGCGCATCGTGCGCCTTCCCAACGCGGGCATCGGGTCCATCACCACGTGCGGCGAGGCGCCCCAGCTGGGCGCGGGCTTCGCCGCGGCCCGCTCCACCCCGGTCACCGTGGACCCGTCGGTGACGCTCACGTGGAGCCCGGCGGTGGACGAGAACGCGGGCGAGAAGGACGTGCTGCGATACGTCGTCTGGCGGAAGACCACGGCCGGCGCGGACTGGGGCGACCCCTACCTGAGCGTGCCGGCGGGCAGCGCGGCGTACATCTACGTAGACCGCAACGTGGCGGTCGGCACCCAGTACTTCTACGCCCTGGCGGCGCAGGACTGCACTCCATCCATCTCGGCGTTCGCCACTGCGGCGCCGGTCTTCCCGTGAACGGCCCGGTTGCCATGCGAATGACGCGGAGAGTCCAGGACGAGGCGGGCCTGGCGCTGATGATGGTCCTGCTGATCGTGATGATCGTGGGCGTGCTCGCGATCGGGGCGGTGACCATGCTGGGCAACTCCAGCCTGATCAGCGCCTACGAGGACCAGCAGACGACGCTGGAGTCGGTGGCCGACGCGGGGATCGAGCAGGCGCGCGCCCGCATCAACGGCGACCCCACGCTGTACCCGGACAGCGGCTACGCCACGCTCGAGAGCAACGCGCCTGTGACCGACGCGGCCGGCGCGGTGATCCCCGGCGTGACGCGCACCACGTACGCGGGGCCCACCGGCGTGGCCACGGGCCAGTACGGCGTGTTCGGCAGCGTGGTGGTGGTGGCGAAGGGCGCGAACGGCGACCAGGTGATCCGCCGCGGCGAGATCGTGCAGGAGAGCTTCGCCAAGTTCGCGTACTTCACCGACGACGAGAACGGCATCTCGTTCGGCGGCGGCGACCAGATCCAGGGGCCGGTCCACAGCAACGACGCCATCAACATCCTTTCCAGCGGTGCCAAGTTCAAGGGCCCCGGCTCGGTGACCACGCACATGACCGTGACGGGGTCGAGCTACGCGACGTTCTCGGAGGGCTCGGCGCGCACCGGGGTGCCGGCCATCCCCATGCCCACCACGGCCGACCTCGCCAAGCTGCAGAGCTACGCCACGGCCGGCGGCACCGCGTTCACGCCGCCCAACGGCGGCAACCCGGACGAGACGCGCATGCGCATCGAGTTCGTGGGCATCGACCTGGACGGCGACCTGCGCACCACCGGGCCGGACGAGGGCTTCTTCAAGGTCTACCAGTCGAACTCGGCGGACTGGGTGATGGCGCGTCGCCCCTCTCCCGCGGCGCTGATCGCCGTCGACTACTGCGGCCAGCTCGCGGGCAACGTGCTGAACCGTGTGGACCTGTCCGGCGGGAACGCCGCCGCCAAGGTGAACTTCCTGAAGAACCCCTCGCGGCGCTGCTTCCTGGGCGGGTCGAACCAGCTCAACGGCGGCGTGTTCCAAGCGAACGACGCGCACGGGAGCTGGGTGGCACGGGCCTGGGCGTGGAACAACATGCCGGCGGTGATCGCGGGCCGCACCGACGCGGCGTACCTCTTTCCGCTGAGCCGCACGTTCAACCCGAACTTCAAGGGCGTGATCCACGTGAACGGCCGCGTGGGCATCAGCGGCCTGGTGCGCGGGCGGGTGACGCTGGCGGCCACGGGCGCCATCTACATCCTGGACGACCTCAAGTACGCCAGCGACGCGGGCGGTGCGTGCGCCGACATCCTGGGCCTGTTCAGCGGCGGTGACATCGTGGTGGCCGACAACACGCTCAACGCGCCCGCCGAGCCGCAGAACGGAGCGGGTTACTACACCTTCGACGAGACGAGCAGCGAGACGGTGCAGGCGGTGGTGCTCACGCTCAAGAGCTTCACCGCGCAGAACTACTCGGGCGGCCCGACCGACGTGGAGGACTGCGAGGGGATCAACTGGGGGCGCGGGTGCCTGTACCTGGCCGGCGGCGTGATCCAGGGCCTGCGCGGCGGCGTGGGCACGGCCGCGGGCACCGGCTACCTGAAGCGCTACTCGTACGATGCGTGCGCCTACTACAAGCCGCCGCCGTACTACCCGACCACGGGCCGCTTCGGCCGCGGGCGGTACTTCGAGATCGATCCCACGAACTTCAACATCTCCACGTACATGAACCGCATCACGGCCGGGTAGCGCGCCGGCCGGTCTCCGGACGCGTTCGTCAGCGGGCCGCCTCCCTGGTACGGAGGCGGCCCGCTGTGCTTCCGTCGACGCACGACCAGGGGTCGGATCGGCAGATACGGGAGATGGAACCGCGGTCGATAAGGCCGCGCATCGGAGGAGAGCCGCGGCGTGACGCAAAGCCGGGCTGCGATGCTGGCGGATGAGCGTCCACATCCGTCGATTCCCGGCAGCACCCCGGGATGCTCGGGGATGCGCGAACGCAGCTCTGTTCGCCTGCCGTTCCGGACGTCCGGATGCGCGTGCGCTGCGGCGGAAAGCGACGGGTGTGGCGGTCGAGCGGGTGATACGCCACGCAAACGGCTGGGGAATATACCTCCGTTTCTCCGGCACGCCGCGTGCGAGCGCGGCGTCGGGGACATTAGCCGCACGGCCACGCGTGATGGCAGATCGGACGATGGGGCGCGGCTGAAGACGAACGCGGCTCTGCATCTCCGGCTTCGGCCGGACGCGAATCCGGTAAGCCGGCCGGACATCAATCGACGCACACTCGGCAGACGTGGCGGCACCATCTCGGATCGGCGGACGGCGGAACCGGCTTCCGCGTCCGCTCCGCCGGCACGGACGAGAGCAAAACCCCTGCAACTGGAGAAGCGCCATTCACGCTCGATCTGCGGCGGACGAGCCCGAGGTCCCTCGTGCCCCCACGGGCGGCGGGGCGCCTGCGCGCGGCGGGGCCATTGCTTGGGTTGCAGCGGCGGCGCTGCTCGCGGCGGGGTCGTACCTGCTGGCGCGGCTCGTGGGCCTGGGGCCTGCCCCGGGGCCGTGGGCGCTTTGGCCCATCAACGGCCTGCTGCTGGGCATCTTCTACCGCCGCCCAAGCCGCGAGTGGCTGGCCATCGGCGTGGCCGCCACGGTGGCGCAGACGCTCACCATCTACCTGGTGCGCGGCGACGTGGCGGCGGGCGCCACCCCGTTCGGCGCCGCGTCGGACGTGGTGCAGGCGGCGCTGGCGGCGTGGGTGCTGCGCCGCTCCGGGCTGAAGGAGGGGCCGTGGTGCGGGCCGCGCGAGATGGCGCTGTTCGTGGTGGTGGCGGTGTGCGCCATCCCGCTGCTGGTGACGCCGGTGTCCGGCCTGGCGCTGGCCGCAGGGCTGGGGCTGCCGATGGACGTCACCTGGCGCCCCCTGTTCGCGGGCAACTCGCTGAGCATGCTGCTGTTCGCGCCGCTCCTGCTTCCCAATCCGGACCGGGGCCCCCACCCTGTGCAGCCCGGGCGCAGGGTGGAGACCGCGGTGTGCCAGATCGCGGTCCTCCTCGTCGCCCTGGCTACGTTCCACGGCGCGCAGCACTGGCTGCAGTACGTGGCCTTCCCATATGCCATGTTCCCGCTGCTCGCATGGAGCGCCCTGCGGTGCGGGCCGCGGTGGACGGCGGCGGCGATCGCGGTCCTGAGCGTGGTAGCCGCGTGGTGCACGGCGCGCGGGCTGGGGCCGTTCGCGACGCCCACCGTGCCGCTGGACCACCAGGTGCTGCAGCTCCAGGCGTACCTGGCGCTGGTGGCGCTCACGGCGCTCCTGCTCTCGTCGGCCACGGCGCAGCGGCAGAGCGCCTTCGCGCAGCTCGCGCTCCAGAACGCGGTGCAGCAGGCCTTCTTCGAGAGCTCGACCGCGCTGATCCTGCTCAAGGACCTCGACGGACGGTACGTGCTGGTGAACCGCGCCGCCGAGGCCGCGCACGGCGTGACGCGGGCGGAGATGATCGGCCGCCGCGCCGCCGACGTGATGGACGCGGCCGACGCGCGGCTGGTGGCGCTGCACGACCGCAAGGTGCTGGAGCGTGGCGAGCCCCTGGCCTTCGAAGAGACGCTGACGCTGGCGGGCCAGCGGCGGCAGTACATGGTCACGCGCTTCCCGGTGCGCGACCACGGCGGAGCGGTGCGCTACCTGGGGATGATCGGCCGCGACGACACGGTGGAGCGCGACCTGGCGGACCGGCTGCAGCGTGCCCAGCGGGTGGAGATCCTGGGCCAGCTGGCCGCCGGGCTCGCGCACGACCTGAACAACCTGCTCACGGTGATGGTGGGGAACGCGGGGCTGGTGGCCACCGGTGGCGGCGTGGGGCCGGACGACCTGGAGCTGCTGGGCGAGATGCGCGACGCGGGCGACCGGGCCACGCGCCTCACCGGCCGCCTGCTCTCGCTGGGCCGCGCGACCGCCGCGCCCCGCCGCCCGGTGGACGTGGACGAGACGATGCGCGGGCTGGAGCCGCTGCTACAGGCGCTGACGCGCGGCAACGTGGACCTGTCGCTGCGCCTGGGCGCGCCCGGCGAGTGCGTGCTCACCGACCCCATCGAGATCGAGCAGGTGGTGCTCAACCTCGTGTCCAACGCGCGCGCAGCCATCGAGGGCGAGGGTGCCATCACCGTGAGCACGCGCGTGGTGGGCCGCGGCGACGTGGGCGCCGAGGCGGCCGCCGGCTCCGGCGCGCAGCGCTGGCTGCGCCTCAGCGTCGAAGACACCGGCGGCGGGATGGACGAGGCCACGCTTTCCCGCCTCTTCCAGCCCTTCTTCACCACCCGCGCCGGGCAGAAAGGCACGGGCCTGGGCCTCTACACCACGTCGCTCCTCGTCCGGCAGATGGGCGGCGCGATCGCTGTCGCGAGCCGCCAGGGCGAGGGCGCGACCTTCACCATAGACCTCCCCTGCACCGACGCCATGGTTCCTCCCGCCACGGAAGCCTGACGGACCCCCGCCGATCCAAATTCGGAGTGCCCGGTCCAAATCCGGATCGGCGGCCGAGCCTCCAGATCAACGGGAGATTGCATCTGATCCTTCGAAGTTCGATCAACTCCGAGCTACGAACTCGTCGTCCGCATTGCGGGGAGGGTTGACCGGGGGATGAGAAACGCGTAGCTTAACCGAAGAAAAGACGAACATGGCCCGCATGACAAAGGCCCCGTCCGGCAGACTGCCGGCGGGGCTTTCGTTCGTCCGTCTACCGCGTTCGCCTGGAGAAAAACACCACATGGGGCCGATGCAGGCCCGCTCGCCGGCACAGCGTCCGGACGCACTCCGCCACGTGCGGAGGCGACAGATGGCAGCGCGGGGCAGGGAAGGAGCGGGACGGCCGTGGCGCGCACCGGCGCCGCGGCGGGGCAGGGCGCCTGCGGCACGGGCGCGCACAATCGGACCAGGAAGGCACTCATGGCGAAGGCGAGCACCCTCGGCGACGACTTCAACGACAACTCCACCGACACCGCCACACGGTGGAACGTGGTGTTCTCTCCGGCTCCCCAGGCGGAGCGGATCCGCGAGGTGAACCGGCGGCTGGAGATCCGCCCGCGGCCCAGCATCTCGGGCGACAACTACCAGTACTACGGCAGCAAGACGACCTACGACCTGACGGACTCGCAGATCCGCATCGAGGTGGTGCGGGCGCTGGCGCAGGAGCACGGCACCACCACGTTCCTCTCGGCGTTCATCGACGGCAGCAACGAGATCGCCATGGGGGTCGAGGACGGCTTCCTGTTCGCCTTCCAGGAGGTGTCGGGCGTGGCGGCCACGCTGGCGACCGTTCCCTACGACCCGGCCAGGCACCGCTGGCTGCGCATCGTGGAGCTCTCGGGCCGCACGCACTATCAGTTCTCGGCAGACGGCGCCACGTTCCAGGACCTGGCGGTGGCGCCCGACGCCATCACCCTGACCGCGGTCACCATCGCCTTCGGCGCGGGGACCTTCGAGGCGGTGGCGTCGCCCGGCTTCGCGGTGCTGGACAACTTCAACGTCCCGCACGTCTCGGAAGACCGCAGGGTGGAGGAGCGCCGGCTGTCCGCTCGCGACATCCGCATCCAGGCGGCCGAGATCGCTGCCGAGCGGGTGTGGGAGGAGCACGTCAACAACAACGACGAGGTCAACTACACCGACCTGCCGTTCGTGGGCAACTTCTCCAAGAGCTACCGGCACGACGAGCTGGGCGACCCGGACCCGTGCAGCTACGGCACCGTGCTGCGCGCGCTGGAGAGCCGCGACTCGGTGGACTTCGAGGAGATCGTCCTCGCCAGCCCCACGACCGCGAAGAAGCTGACCAACCCGCAGTCGGGCCTCGCGTTCGACCTGGAGGGGCCGGACGCGCAGGAGTACACCATGCCGCCGGCGCCGCGCTTCGACAGCCAGCAGGCGGCGCACGAGATGGGCGAGCTGTACTGGATGGCGGTCGCGCGCGACGTGCCGTTCGTAAACTACTCGCTCCAGGCGGGCACATCCGGCACCATCATCGCCGACGCCATCGACTCGCTCAACAACGAGTTCCCGGCGTTCGGCGGCACCATCGCCGTCACCGACCAGAACGTCTTCCGCGGCGTGTACTACGGCGAGCAGGTGGGGCCGTACGTCTCGCAGTTCCTGCTCAAGGGCAACGTGGACCCGCGCAGGCTGGACGGCACGGGGCGCGACGCCAAGGAGGGCTACCTGGCCTACGGCGCGCAGGCCATCGACCAGCGCGTGCTCCCTGCGGCGCCCGACACGGACTTCCTGACCGGCTTCTCGGACTGGCTGGACGTGCAGAACGGCGTGGACAAGCGCGGCGACGACGTGTTCGAGAACGTCCCGCGCAAGTTCATCGCGACGCTGCGCGACGGCGCCACCTTCGTGCACTTCGACCAGGTGGTGAACGCGTACTACAACGCCGCGTGGTACCTGATGTCGGAGCCGGTGGGCGACCAGGACCTGGCGGCCAACGCCACCGGCCGGCCGCAGGTGGACGCCGAGTTCCCCAAGAACGTGGGCAACCCGTACGATCCGCCGCTCACGGCGCGCGACTCCAAGACGCAGATCGGGTTCAACACCTTCGGCCCCATCCACGTCCTGCAGGCGGTGAGCGAGGTGATCGGCCGCGCGGGACGCGCGGTGTGGTGGCAGAAGTGGGGCGTGCACCGTCGCCTGCGGCCCGAGGAGTACGGCGGGCGCGTGCAGAACCATCTCACGGAGCAGCGCACGTACCCCCTCGACGGCTCCATCGTCTCGTCATTCCAGTTCGGGGCCGGGCTGGCGAAGTACTACAACGGCGGCATCCTCGGCGCCGACAAGACCTTCCCCTCGTACCTGCTGCCGCAGGCGTACCCGGAGGGCGCGCCCACGCACCCGGCATACGGGGCCGGGCACGCAACCATCAGCGGCGCGTGCGTGACCATCCTGAAGGCGTTCTTCGACGAGAACGCCGGCATCCAGGCCCCCGTGGTCGCCAGCGACGACGGTTCGGAGCTGCTGGACTATGGCGGCGGCGACGCGGGCGACATGAACGTGGGCGGCGAGCTGAACAAGCTGGCCGGCAACATCGCCATCTTCCGCAACGCCGCGGGCGTGCACTGGCGGTCGGACTACACCGAGTCGCTGCTGCTGGGCGAGAGGATCGCCATCGGGCTGCTCCAGGAGATGAGCCTGGGCTTCAACGAGAAGGACGCGTACTTCGAGTTCCACAAGTTCGACGGCAACATCTGCCGCATCGAGGGCGGGCGCATCGAGCAGTTCATCCCCTGACCTTCCACGCCGGGCGCGGCTCCCCGCCGCGCCCGGTGATCCGATCCACGCAAACGCTGCAGCCGCGACCCCACCCCACGGCTGCGGCACCGGCCCGCGGAGACAGGCCGGAGCGCGCGATGCGAGCCCGTCGCACGCGATCCGCTTCCACCGCGAAGGCGCCGCTCGCGGGCCGCGCATCTTCAGCACCATTCGGTAGATGCACGACGCGCCGCCGGATCTCTCCGGCGGCGCGTCGTCGTTCCTTCTACCTCCCCGCGCCCGTCACCTCGTCTCGGCAGATGCGGGAGAGTCGTCCACGAGCTTCGCTCACCCTAGCGGATGAAAGTGTTGCTACATCACCATTTCGGTGATTTCGTGAAGCTCACTTTCTTTTCAGGATATGTGGGAATCGGGAGATGCGGATGATGCGGATGATGCGGATGATGCGGGTGATGCGGGTGATGCGGGTGATGCGGGTGATGCGGGTGATGCGGGTGATGCGGGTGATGCGGGTGATGCGGGTGATGCGGGTGATGCAACGCCCGCTGTCGATCTACCGCGTCCTTTGCATGACGGCTGATGCGCGGCTCCCGCCTTCGTCGCCCGCCCGGTGCTCACGGCTTCGGCGCGACGACGCGGCGGGTGGTGTCGCGCTTGGTAGGCCGCGCGCGTGGAGCGGGGACGCTTCCCACGGGCGGCGCGGTGCGGCGCACGCTGTCCAGCGACGCACGGGTGAGGCGCGGACTGCGGTCCACCGTGGGCGGGCGGAGCGTCCGAACCTGCGGCGCGCCTTGCTGAGGCGT